>JBGVQH010000106.1:0-5401 GCA_045127475.1 Candidatus Scatosoma sp. | reverse complement strand
ATACAGGTGGGACGTACGGAATGGGTCGTAAAAGCCTGCAACTGCTTTGCAAAATCGTCTGCACCCATAACACCTTCTGCAATAACGATAATGTTAGAATGTTTACCGTTTGCACGCGAACGGTTGATACGGGTAACGATTTCATCCATACTGAATGCAATTTCAGGAACGACGATAATTTCCGCACCCGACGCAATACCGCTATAAAGCGCAATATCCCCACAATGTCTGCCCATAACCTCCACAACCGAAACACGTTCGTGCGAAGTCATCGTATCACGCAATTTATTGATAATATCCAAACAGGTGTTTACCGCCGTATCAAAACCGAGCGTATAATCGGTGTATTCTAAGTCGTTGTCAATTGTACCGGGAATACCAATCGTAGGTACGCCGTATTTCTCAGAAAGGACTTTTGCACCGCGGAACGATCCGTCTCCACCAATAACAACCAAACCTTCAATGCCGTGCTTTTCCAGCGTGTCCACCGCTTTTTTCTGCCCCTCTACCGTGAGCATTTCCAGACATCTCGCCGTACGGAGCTTTGTACCGCCTGTCTGCACGATATTGGAAACGCTACGCATTTCCATCGGCACAACCGAATCTTCAATTAAGCCCGCATAACCGCGCTCAATCCCGTAAACCTCCATACCGAAATAAATCCCCGAGCGAACAACCGCACGGATTGCAGCATTCATACCAGGAGCGTCGCCGCCACTCGTCAATAACCCTATACGTTTCATATTCTATACCTCTCTCTCGCCTTCTATAAGGTATTCTTTTTTCATCACAAATATATTATAGCAAATCTTTCAAAAAAAACAAATGATTTTCGGCATTTTTTTGAATTTTCAGACAAGTTTTATGCAATTTTCGCTAAGAAAACTAGAAATCTCTGCCATCAACGCTCTGTTGGGGGTTACTTTTTGCGAACAAGCCATTTTCTTTTTGTCTTTCACAAAGAAAACGGGCGTTTCTCCCGCATAAAACGAAAGCGTCTCCAAAAGCTCCTCCAAATCCTCATCTTCCATACCGCTGACGTTCAGCCACAGCTTTTTATCCTTATCCTCTTTTTCCTCTACCTGCGGCTTTGCTGCACGTTCCTGCGTAAACGCCCTCACCTCTTTCGTTGCCGCAGCCGATTCAGAAACCTCGTCCAAGGTAAACTCCGTCATTTTATCTAAAATGATGACGGGCAGCTTTTCTTCCTCAATACTAATTTTACCCGAAAGAGAAACAACTCGGTCAGTTTCTAAAAAGCCACGAATTTTTTCGTAAATTTTCGGAAAACAGACGCATTCAATCGAACCGAACATATCCTCAATCGTGATAAACGCCATCAACGAACCGCTACGCGTTTTCAGCTTTTTAAACGCACCGATCATGCCGCCCATGGTTACCTGCTGACCGTCGAAAATTTCCGTGTACGTTTTCACACCCGTTTCGTCATTTTCTTCATATGCATTGAGCATGGAACAATTAAACGTTTTATCCTTAAAATAGGGCAGGAATTTTTCAAACGGGTGTCCGCTGACGTACACACCCAAAACCGATTTTTCTTTGGACAGCTTTTCCATCATTTCGTATTCGGGAATGTTAGGGAAATTAACCTCAATCGACTGCTCTTCGATAATACCGCCAAACAAGGAAATTTGCGCCCCTGCCTTTTGCTTGTCCATAGCGTTTACGCGGGTCATTACGTCCTCGTATACCGCTGCTACCTGCGCACGGTTGTACCCAAAACAATCGAATGCACCTGCATAAATCAAGCTTTCGACGATACGCTTATTGACGTATTTCGCGCAACGCGAAACAAAATCGGCAAAATCTTTAAATAAACCGTTTTCGTTCCGTTCGCGGATAACCTCTGCGATGGCTTCCTGTCCAACGCCGCGAAGCGCACCAAGCCCGATACGCAAGCCGTCCCCCTCTACCCAGAAAATTTCCTTAGAACGGTTAATATCGGGGGGCAAAACGGCAATATTTTTTTCCTTCATGTACATAATGTACTTGGAAATTTCTTCAATTTTATCGATACGGTCGTTGAGCAAACCCGCCAAGAATTCCTTGGGATAGAAATGCTTTAAATACGCCGTACGATAAGCAACGACTGCGTACGCCGCCGCATGCGATTTGTTAAACGCATACGAGGCAAAGCTTTCCATATCGCCGAAAATTTTCGCCGCGACTTCCGCAGGAATCCCCTTGGACGCACAGCCCGTAATCCCCTCGTCAGGCGCGCCATAGATAAATTTATCCTTTTGTTCCATCAGCTCTTTTTTCTTCTTTTTTGCCATAGCTCGACGCACGAGGTCGGCTTGTCCAAGCGAATACCCCGCAAGCTGTTGGAATATCTGCATAACCTGCTCTTGATACACGATAACACCGTACGAATTTTTTAAAATCGGCTCTAAGAAAGGCGTATCATAGACGATTTTATCAGGATTATGCTTGTTTTCAATGTATTTGGGGATAAAGTCCATAGGACCGGGACGGTACAGCGAAATTCCTGCAATCAAATCTTCCAAACAGTTGGGTTGCAGATCTTTCATGAATTTTTTCATACCGCCTTGTTCAAGCTGGAATACCCCGTCCGTATCCCCGGACGAAATCAGCTGGTATGCCTCGGGCACGTCTACGCCAAGCGTAGAGAAATCAATTTCAATACCTTTACCCTCTTTAATATATTCGAGAGTGTTTTGAATGTCCGTCAAGGTCGTCAGCGCAAGGAAGTCCATCTTGAGCATCCCTACCGCCTCAACCTCTTTCATGTCGAACTGCGTAACGATATCCTCACCGTTTCTCGCCAAAGGAACGTTGTCGGAAAGGACTTTGTTACAGATAACGACACCCGCGGCGTGCTCGGAGGTATTTTTAGGCATACCCTCTAATTTTAAACCCATATCGATAACGCGGTGCAATTCCTCGTTCGATTCGTACACCTCGATAAATTCGGGATTTTTCTTTTGCTTTTGTTCGGCGAGTTTCTTTTGCAATTCGCCGCGCTTTTCTTCATTTTCCTCCGCTGCAATTTGCTTTTCCAGTTTCGGGATTTTTAAACCGAGCAATTCCCCGATGCTCGATTTGCCGTCCATGAGCTTTGCAACCTTGTCCGTTTCAGAATACGGAATACCCATAACACGCCCTACGTCTTTAATGACGGCGCGGGAGGCAAGCGTACCGAACGTAACGATTTGCGCTACGTTTTCGGGGTGATATTTTTCGCGGACGTATTCGATTGTTTCAATTCTTCTGCGCGTACAAAAATCCACGTCGAAGTCGGGCATGGATACACGGTCAGGATTTAAGAAACGTTCGAAAATCAGGTCGTATTTTAAAGGGTCGACGTCAGTGATACCGATAGAATACGCAACGATACTGCCAACGCCCGAGCCACGTCCAGGTCCTACGGGAATACCTTGTAAACGGGACCAGTTGATATAATCCCATACAATCAAGAAATAATCGGCAAAACCCATTTTGATAATAATGCCGAGTTCATATTCCGCTCTTTGACGAATGGTATCGGTAATTTCGGGATAACGCTTAGGCAACCCCTCCCACGTTAAACGAGTGAGATAATCGGGCGAAGTGGACCCGTCGTCAGGCTTGTACAAAGGAATCAGCGACGTGTCGCGGATAGGGTCCCCCTTGGGGGTAAGGTCAAACACGGGTTCTTCAATTTTATTCGCAATCACGCGCGTGTTCGTAATCGCCTCGGGTACGTAATGAAAAAGTTCCATCATCTCGTCCCCCGATTTCACGTAAAACTCGTGCGTTTCAAACTTCATTTTCGGCTGGGCGAGCGTGGATTTCGTTTGGATACAAAGCAAAACCTCGTGCATTTCCCAGTCTTCTTTTTCAATGTAATGCACGTCGTTGGTTGCTACCAACCCGATATCCAGTTCGCGTGCAATCTTGATAAGGTCAGGCAAAATCTGTTTTTGTTCGGCAATACCATGGTCCTGCAATTCAATATAGAAGTCGTCGCCGTAGACCTCTTTCATTTCCGCCGCCCAAGCTTTGGCAGCCTCGTACTCTCCACGAAGCAAAAGTTGCGGCAATCTGCCTGCTAAGCAAGCCGAAAGACAAATAACCCCCTCGCTATGCTGTTTGATAAGGTCGTAGCTAACGCGGGGTTTTCCGCCGTAATACCCGTCAATATAGGACAAGCTGTCTAACTTGACGATATTTTTATACCCAGTCTTATTTTTAGCAAGCAAAACAAGGTGCTCGTTCTTTACACCGTGTTGTTTTTGCAAGTGGTCGTCCACCGCGTACAGCTCGCACCCGATAATGTATTTTATCCCCTTTTTTACGCATTCTTCGGCAAAATACAGCGAGGCATACATATTGCCGTGGTCGGTGATTGCACAGGTATCTATTCCATTTTTAACGAGATGATCCACCAAATCGTCAACCTTTGCCGCGCCGTCAAGCAAACTGTATTCCGTATGCAAATGTAAATGTACAAAATCCGTCATTGCGTACCCCGTTTATTCTTTCGTATCCTGGTTTATTTCTTCCGTTCTTTGCGCAAGCGCCGTCAACCGTCGCATTCTGTGGTTTAAACAGCTCTTGCTGATTTTTAACATATCCGCAAGCTCTTGCAAGGATTTAGACGGATTGTCCACCCGCGTCTTTGCTAACGCTTGCAATTCTTCGCTTTGGTTGGCAAGCATACCCAAATCCACCAGCCGTTTGATTGCCTTTACCTGTTTTACCGCCGCAATCGCCGCCTTATCCGCATTTCCCGCCATGCAGTTTTGCGCTCGGTTTTCGTGGTTGGACTTATCCCGCTGCTCAACAAGTTCCGACAGGCGTTTCAACGCCTTTTTTGCACCGATTACCGCCAAAAAATCGGAGATTTGTTCCTTGCTTTTGATATACACGACGTGGGTATCTTTTCGCTTGGTCATTTTTGCAATAATCTCAAAATCGCAAAGGATCTCACAAAAATCCCGCGCCGTTTTTCGCAGAGGGAAAATAATTTCAAGATGATACCCAGCTTTTCCCATTTCGCTGGGAATCGTACAGCTGCCGCTCCCTAAAAACGCGCCGCGAATATAGGAAATTTTCCTCTTTTCCGTGTTCGTCAGCGTCGCAGAAACGCTTTCGCGAAATTCCCCGTTTTTTCTAAGTAACGCAAGCTCCGTCAACGCTTGTTCCGAAATGGAAAGCGGGCATTGTAATAAGAGCTTATCTCTCCCACTCTTTCTATCCAACGTAGCGTTGACAATGGATAATTCCGCAGAAAAAATTTCGGAAAACGCCGCTGTAAAAAACTCGGCGATATTCTCACGCTCGCTAATCAGGCGAAAGGTGGGATTGCCGTCTAAATGGTAAAGTTCCCCGCTCGTTCTAACGAACGCGGAAAAGCCCGCCTTTTTTTCAGCGAGTC
>JBGVQH010000105.1:0-3612 GCA_045127475.1 Candidatus Scatosoma sp. | reverse complement strand
TCTGCCCGTGGCGCGCGCGTTGCACGATTTGGGGGTGGACGTAACCGCAATCGTGGGGTTTAGAAATAAGGATTTGGTGATTTTGGAGGACGAATTCAAGGCGTATTCGGGCGATTTTTATATGATGACGGACGACGGCTCATACGGGGAAAAGGGGAACGTTTGCGTGCCATTAAAAGAGCTTTTGGAAAAGGGCGAACGCTTTGACGAAGTCATTACCATCGGCCCTTTGATTATGATGAAATTCGTCTGCCTTACGACCAAAGAATACGGGATAAAAACGATTGCCAGCATGAATCCGATTATGATTGACGGAACGGGTATGTGCGGCTGCTGCCGACTGACGGTCGGGGGAGAAATGAAATTTGCCTGCGTGGACGGACCGGAGTTCGACGGACATCTGATTGATTTTGACGAGGCGATGAGCCGTGCTCGCTCGTATGCCGATTTTGAAATGCACGAAAGAGAAGACGCGTGCAACCTGTTCAAAAAGGAGGTGGAGTGATATGCCCCCGTTTAATATGCAGCCATTGAAAAATCCCATGCCGACGCAGGACGCGGAGGTTAGAAAGGGGAATTTTAACGAGGTGGCACTCGGCTACACGGAAGAACAGGCAATTGACGAGGCAAAGCGGTGTATCCGCTGCAAGCACCGTCCTTGCGTGGCAGGCTGCCCCGTTAGAGTGAAGATTCCCGAATTTATCGCAAAAATTGCGGAGGGGGATTTTGAGGGCGCGTATCAGATTATTTCCGAGGATTCGTCCTTGCCTGCGGTATGCGGCAGAGTCTGTCCGCAGGAAAATCAATGCGAAAAGGTATGTACCCGCGGTATCAAGGCGGGGTGTGAGGCAGTGGGAATCGGCAGACTGGAACGTTTTGTTGCCGATTGGCATAACGCGCACGCGCAAGACACTGCGCCTACCATAGAAAAAAACGGGCATAAGGTAGCCGTAATCGGCAGCGGGCCTGCGGGCTTAGCCTGCGCGGGCGATTTGGCGAAGATGGGGTATGACGTTACCGTGTTCGAGGCGTTGCACGTCGCAGGCGGCGTATTGGTGTACGGCATTCCCGAGTTCCGTTTGCCCAAATCGATTGTGGCGCAAGAAGTGGAAAATTTAAAAGCGTTAGGCGTAAAAATCCAAACGAATATGGTTATCGGCAGGGTAATTACGATTGAGGAATTAAAGACGGAATACGGGTTTGACGCCGTGTTTATCGGCAGCGGTGCAGGCTTGCCAAAATTTATGAATATTCCGGGCGAAAGCTTCAAAGGGGTGTATTCTGCAAATGAATTTTTAACCCGTTCCAACCTGATGAAAGCGTATAAAAAAGCCAGCCACACGCCCATTTATCACGGTAAGAGCGTGGCGGTTGTGGGCGGCGGTAACGTGGCGATGGACGCGGCGCGTACGGCACGGCGTTTGGGTGCGGAGGTGCATATTGTGTACCGTCGCGGCGAAGAAGAATTGCCCGCTCGGCGTGAAGAGATTGAACACGCAAAGGAAGAGGGGATTATTTTTGATTTGCTCACCAACCCCGTACGTATTTTGGCTACGGAAACGACCGATGGGCGCGACCCGTCCTACGGTTGGGTGCGTGGTATGGAGTGTATTCGTATGGAGCTGGGCGAGGCGGACGAGAGCGGCCGCCGTTCTCCTAGGGAGATTGCAGGCAGCGAATTTGTCTTGCCTGTGGATTGCGTGATTATGTCGTTGGGGACTTCGCCAAATCCCTTGTTAAAGGACACGACGGAAGGGTTAAAAACCTTGCGTCGCGGCGAGATTGCGGTGGACGAAAACGGTAAAACCTCTATCGAGGGGGTATATTGCGGCGGCGATGCGGCGACAGGCGCGGCGACGGTCATCAAGGCAATGGGCGCAGGACGTGTCGCGGCGAAAGCGATTGACGAATATATTAAGACAAAAAAATAAAGAAAAGGAAAATAAAACTCCCCACGGAAATTTGTTCTGTGGGGAATTTTTTGGGAAAGTATTGACAAAGGGTGCATATAATGTTATAATGTCCCTACAAAAACTTGGCGACAAGGAGGAGATAATATGAAAAAATTTTGGAAGTTTTCCGTATGCGCTTTGGCGGCAACGTTTACCCTCTCTTCGGTAACCGCTTGCGGCGATAAAGGGGAAACAGAAGAAAAGAGTAATATCACGGCAGACCAAGTGCTGGCGCTTGGGGATTCTATCCAAAGCGCGCTTACAGACGTGCAAACTTTCGATTTCGGTGTTTCTATGAAAATAGGTATGGATATGTCCGGGTACTATAAAACGGAAACGGCGATGAAGATTACGGCGGCGGCGAATATAGACGGGGAAGATATTGACGCAAAACTCTTTGGGGAGATGAGCGAAAAAGCGGTATACCCGTCTGCGCCTGATTATGACGAGGAATATTCGTTTGCAGCCACGTCGTATATTCTCGACGGATTTTTGTATCAGCAGGATGAGGACGATGTAACGGGCAAGACGTATGTCAAGAGCTCCCGTCCTGTTATCGATTCCCTGTTGGAAGAATTGTCTGAGGGCGTGCAAATAGACTTTTCGATGATGCTGGAAGAAATTATGGGCGGCACGGTAGCAGAGGATTTTATCGGGCTTGAGATTCCCGACGAGTTCATCAAAGAGGTTTTAAACGACCAATTTATTTTGATACAGAGCGGGGATACCACGCGCATTACGTTTAATCCAAAGAAGAAATTGAACGAGATATTTGCCTATTTTGGCAATTTGTCCTTGAATACGAAAGTAGGCGACGTTGTCAACTGGGCGTTGGGCTACGTGGAAGAAGACCTGGAATGGCAGGATTTTACGGCTTTGTTTAAGGGCAAGGGTGGTTATACGCTGAGCACAATCGTCAACGTCGTGGATATCGAGCTGTACAAGGCTACAGGCATGTATTTGCAAGACGTTAAGGATATGATTTTTGCTGAGCCGAGTGTTTACGAGGCGTTGGTGCAGGAAATGGGCAAAGACGGGGCGGATATGCTTGCTAACACCACCGTTAACGAATTCCTTGCGGAATATGGTGCGCTTACTTTGGACGACGTAGTAAAGACGATTGCGGAGAGCGAAACGGTAACGCTGGATTCTATCGTTACGATACTGGAAGAGGGATTTGCCCAGCAGACCATCGGCGGCATGCTGGAAATGGAGGACGTGCTTGCGTTTAACGAAATGGTTGCGGTGTTTAAGGGAATATACGTAGACCAGTTGAACGCAAATTTGAGTTTTACCGTAAAGAACGATAAAATTACCCGCGTCGAAACGTCGTTTAATATGGGGGTAAGTGTTACTGCGCAACAGAAAACTACAACCGTATTTGCTAACTGCTCGGCGTATGCTGAAAACTTTAGCGGAGAGGCGAAAGCGATTACTCTGCCTACGGGCGTTACCGTAAAGCGCTATTGCGAATATTGCGGTTTGACGGCGGCGGAAAGCGATTATTGCAGCAGTTGTCGGATGTACGTTTGCGACGATTGCCATGCGGGTACCGTGCATAACGGTTAAAGGCTGACAAAATATAGGGACGGGGCAGATTTTCTGCTCCGTTTTTTGTTGCCGTAAGGAATATTGTTGACAGAAAAAGGAAAAGATGTTA
>JBGVQH010000104.1:0-5182 GCA_045127475.1 Candidatus Scatosoma sp. | reverse complement strand
TCCATATTCGGTACGCGTTTTACAAGTGCTTTCATTCCACTCGTATAAAATTTGAAGTTGATAATGATAACGACAAGCGCCAAAATCGCCTGTATCATTGCGCTGATTTTAAGGCGCGGCTGCGGTAAATCTATCATGCCGCCCATTGAAAAATATATAAGCGGAAGTAAGAACACAATCGAAAGCAAAAAACGCCGTTTCAGCTTATTCGGTTGTGGTTTTGCCGTCGATACAGCGCTCTCGTTATACACCGTCGCACCGTACCCCAGATCAACGACGGCATTTATTATATCGCTACGGGTAAGTCTACTTTCGTCGTATTCTACGACCATACTCTCGCCCATTAGGGAAACCTCTGCGCGCTGCACGCCGTCCAAACGGCAAACGGTGCGCTCAATCCCCGCCGAGCAAGCGGAACACGTCATGCCCGTTACGGAAAATTTTTCTTTCATAATCCTTTCTCCTTGGGAAAAAGTATACCATACCCCGTATTTTTTGTCAAGCAAATCAAGGAATTAACCGCGGTTAACTCCTTGAAATTTTTTAAACGCAAAAAGACGGGTGCTTAAAGCTACCCGTCTGATTTTGTTAGGTTAGACGAATGAATTTAGTCTTTCTTTTCTTCTTTCTGCGCAACAACTTCTACGCCGTTGTAGTAGCCGCAGTTCTTGCAAACCTTATGCGCTTCTTTGTATTCGTGGCAATGAGGGCATTCTACGAGCGTAGCTGCCGTTGCCTTGTAGTTTGCAAATCTCTTGTTCGTTCTGCTCTTGGATTGTTTATTCTTAGGTACTGCCATGTTAAAACACCTCTCGTTATTATTCTTTCATTTTTTAATCGGTTTCGCCGTTATAAGAAATCGTCTCGCAATCCTCACCACAGGAAAGCACGTAGGGCATACTTGCCATAATCGCATCTTCCACCGCCTGCGTGATGTTTACAACGCCGTTTGTATAGCCGTAATCTTCGTAGTCCTTGCGGTTTTCAAAGTAGGCGTCCAGCTCCCCCTCTACCTGCATTTTCGTTTCTTTTAAACATCTGGAGCATTGCCCCTCCAAAACGTAAAAAACGCTGCCGCGGATTTCCAAGGAATTGTCCTCGTACAGCTCGTAATCAAAAACGATTTTGACGGGAGCTGCAAATTTTACAAACGGAATTTCTATGAAAGTTTCAGGAGCGGAATATTCAAATTCCATTTGCCCTGTATACTTTTTTTGTGCGTTAAGTTTTCTTATATCAATAAGCATCTTAAAACCGACTAGACAAGTATAGTATATTTAAAAGAGTTTGTCAACTTTTTTTCGTGATATTTTTGGGAAATTTTATAATAATTCTACGGTTTCTCGTGCAATTACCACTTCTTCATTGGTCGGAATAATCAAAACCTTGACTTTCGAGCCCTCTCCTGTGATATCACGGATTGCGCCGTTGTTCTTTTCCTGATTCTTTGCCTTGTCAATCGACAAGCCAATATAATCCATATTTTCACAGATAGCCTCTCGCACGCAAGGAGTATTTTCGCCTACACCTGCCGTAAAGACGATACAATCTACACCGTTCATCGCCGCTGCATACGCGCCCACGTATTTTTTACAGGAATACGAGAACATATCTAAGGCAAGCTTTGCACGCTTGTTCCCCTTGTCGGATGCCGCCGTCAAATCTCTAAAATCGCTAGAAACGCCTGAAACACCTGCCATACCGCTCTTTTTATTGAGATAATTGAGCGCTTGCGCAATCGTCAAGTTTTCTTTCTGCGCAAGATATTCCACCACCGCAGGGTCTATATCGCCGCTACGCGTACCCATAGGCACACCAGCCAACGGCGTAAATCCCATCGAAGTATCTACGCTCTTCCCGCCGTTGACCGCCGTAATCGACGAGCCGTTACCAAGGTGGCAGGTAACGATTTTCAGCTCTTCAGGCTTCTTGCCAAGATATTTTGCCGCTTCTTGCGAAACGAATTTATGGCTAGTACCATGGAAACCGTAACGACGAATAGCGTATTTTTCATAATCAGCATAATCAATTGCGTACATATATGCGTAATCGGGCATTGTAAAATGGAAACTGGTATCAAAGACGAATGCCATAGGCGTTTTGGGCATTGCCGCACGGCAAGCCTTTACACCGATAATCGCCGCAGGATTGTGCAAGGGTGCAAGATCGCAAAGCTCTTCCATTTTTGCAATGCTCTCGTCTGTTACGAGGGCAGGAGCTTTGAAAACCTCGCCCGAGGCAACCGCTCTGTGTCCTACCGCGTCAATATCGTCCATCGACGAGATAACGCCGATATTCTTGTCGGTCAAAGCGTCCAAAACGAGTGCAACCGCTACGTTATGGTCGGGCATCGCCTTTTCAATAACCGTTTCCGTTCCCTTTGCTTTGTGCGTGAGTTTAGAACCGTCGATACCAATACGTTCGCAAGTGCCCTTTGCGATAACGTTTTCCGTTTCCATGTCAATCAGTTGATATTTAAGGGAGGAACTCCCCGAGTTGATAACCAAAACTTTCATATTTTTCACCTATTTTATGTATTAGAGCTGCGTTTGCAACGCTGTAATTGCCACTGCTGCCACAATATCTTCCGATTTGCAGCCGCGAGAAAGATCGTTCATAGGTTTTGCAAAGCCTTGACAGATAGGACCTACCGCCATAAAGCCGCCCAGTCTTTCCGCAATTTTATAACCGATATTCGCCGATTGCAATTCGGGGAATACAAACACGTTTGCGTGCCCTGCAACATCCGAATTGGGTGCTTTTAAAGCCGCAACAGAGGGTACGATTGCCGCGTCAAACTGCAATTCGCCGTCGAGTTTAAGTTCGGGCGCTTTTTCCTTAGCAATCTTCACCGCTTCCTGTACAAGGGTTACGTTGTCGTGTTTTGCGCTGCCCATCGTCGAGAACGAAAGCATTGCCACTTTCGGGTCAAGTCCTGCAATCGCCTTTGCCGAGTTTGCCGTTGCGATTGCACATTCTGCCAAGCCTTCGCTGGTATACGTGGGATTCAAGCCGCAGTCTGCGAAGAAAATCATGCCGTCGGGACAGTATTGATTGCCTTGAGGCGGACAAATCATCAGGTTAAAACTAGAAACGGACGAAACGCCTTTCGCCGTTTTGATAATCTGCAAGCCGGGACGAAGGGTGTTTGCCGTCGAGTGGCAAGCCCCCGAAACCAAACCGTCAACGTCGCCCATTTTTAACATCATTGCACCAAAATACGTGCCGTCGGAAAGCAATTTTGCCGCTTGGTCGGGCGTCATACCTTTGGACGCGCGAAGTTCGCAAAGCTTTGCATTATATTCGGGCAATTTATCGCTGGTAAGCGGGTCGATAATCACAACACCCGTCAAATCCACGTCGGGATTTTTCGTCTTGATTTCTTGTTCGTTGCCAAGTAAAACGATTTTTGCTACGCCCTCTTTGGTTGCGTCAGCCGCTGCTTTTACCACACGGCTGTCCTCACCTTCGCAAAGCACGATGGTTTTTTGTAACGCACTTGCCTTAATTTTGATTTCCTCAAGAATATTTCTCATAATTTATCTCCTTGAAACGCGAAACGCTTTATTTATTTTTTATTTTCGTGTATAATATAGACAAACGATATAACAAGCTATGCTTGTCCGTCCTTTTTATTATAGCACACATTTTTTTTAAAGTAAAGGGAATAGAAAGAAATAATATGAAATTTTGCGGGATAATTTGCGAATATAACCCTTTTCATAACGGGCATCTTTATCAGCTCCGCGAGGCAAAACGCCTTTCGGGGGCGGACGCTGTTGTGTGCGTGATGAGTGGCAATTTCGTGCAGCGAGGCGAGGCGGCAATCTTGGATAAATATACACGCGCAAAACATGCCGTTTTGGCAGGCGCTGATATTGTAATCGAACTCCCTACCCCCTTTGCTACCGCAAATGCAGAGCTGTTCGCTAAAGGTGCTGTGGCGTTGCTTTCTTCTATTCCCGCCGTAGATACGCTGTGTTTCGGGGCGGAAAACGCCGATAAGTTGGCGTTTATCTCAGCGGCAAAATATTTAAACGACGAACCGAAAGAGGTTTCCGAAAAAATTAAAAACGCCGTGTCGCTCGGTGTGAGCTATGCAAAGGCGCGGGCGCAGGCTTGGGCAGGATTTATCCCCTTTGAACTTCTTTCTTCCCCCAATAATATTTTGGGGTTGGAATACACGAAAGCGCTCCTTGCTATAGGCGCGGATATTTCCATTTTACCGATTTCGCGCGTGGGTGCGGGTTATAAGGACTGCGATTTACAAACGAATTTTTCCTCGGCAACCGCAATCCGCAACGCAATACAAGACGGTGAAGATTTTTTGGATAATCTCCCCGATTTTGTGGCAAAAGATTTACCAAAAAGCTTAGAAAACCGCTTAGACACATTAGAAAAATATGCCGTTTTAGCAAAATCAACGGACGAGATTAAGCGGGTATGCGATTGTACCGAGGGGTTGGAAAACGCCTTAAAGAAAGCAGCAAAACAGCCCGAAAATCTTGCTGAAACGCTGACCTCGCCCCGCTACACTTCCTCTCGTATACGCCGTATTGCCCTGCAAAACCTGTTAAATATCGACGAGGATTTGATTAGGGATTGTCTTCGTTCCCCTTTATATTTGCGTATTTTGGCCGCAAGGAAAGGGCGTAGCGACCTGTTGTCCGCACTTGGCGAATCCCCTTTCCCTATTCTTGCGCGTGCACACGACGAAAACGCTTTAACGGGTACAGCAAAGACCTGTTTCGAGGTGGATAGTTTTGCGGAAAAAACATACGGATTGTTGTATAATACCACGAAAGCGAAATCGATTTTCGTATGAAAAAATAAAAAAGTTGTTTTCGCGTAAAATTTTTTAAAAAACCGCGAAAAAACGCTTGCTTTTTTCTTTTTTATTAGGTATAATGAGTAAGCTGTCGTTGCGAGAGCAAAACAAATATATGCTACTGTGGCTCAGTCGGTAGAGCAGCTGATTCGTAATCAGCAGGTCGCCGGTTCAAGTCCGGCCAGTAGCTCCAAAAAAACCAACCTAATGATAGGTTGGTTTTTTGTTTTTGTGCTCTAATTTTTATATCGAAAACTTACCGGCAAGCGCGAGATAATCTTCCGTCATTTCGCATAATACATAGCGTAAATCCCCGACAAATAATACACGAGCGCAACATACTTCTACTCGCTT
>JBGVQH010000103.1:0-10701 GCA_045127475.1 Candidatus Scatosoma sp. | reverse complement strand
GCGTATCAATAATGACGTAATCGTATTGCGAACGCAGCTCGTTTAAAAAGTTCGCCATTTCTTGGCTTTCCAGCAATTCGTAGGGCTTGGGCGAGTGGGTGCCGCAAGTGATATACGAAAGATTTTTATTGACGTGGGATTGATGCACAACCTCGTCCATCGTATTTTGCCCCGACAAGTAATCGGAAAGCCCGGGGGCGGATTTGCGTTTGAAATATTTGGCAACTCTGCCTTTGCGGATATCCGCATCCACCAAGATAACCTTGGCGTTGGACTGTGCAAACATCAGCGCGAGATTTGCCGTAACCGTTGTTTTCCCGTCTTCAGGATACGCGGAGGTTGCCATGATGACTACGCCGCCGTCCTTTTTGGGGACGGATACTGAAAGCGCCGCTTTCAAATTACGGAACGCCTCGGTTACGTCAAAGGGGGTATCATCGTTTAAGAGATATTCGTGTCTTTGCGAATGATGCGCTTCCGCTGCCTTTTGGGAGCGCTTTGCATGAGAACGTGAAGAAAGTTTTCCGGTGAATTTAGAAAAAAGTCCCATTATTTTTCCTCCTTGTTCTGCTTATTCGCAGTAGTTTTTTTCGTGGTGGAAAGGTTGTCCATATCGATTGTGGGAACGATACCTAAGATAGGAACGTGAAATTCTCTTGCAATCACGTCGCAATCACGCAAACGCTTATCCGATCTGTCAACGATAATGATAACAACGCAAGCGATTACGCCGACGGCAACCGCCATCAGGAATGCCGATTTAATTGCTTGACTTCTGGTGAAACCTACGTTTGTTTGACGTACGTTGTCGTTACGCGAGATTCTTTGGCAGTTCGTGCCCGTGTATTTATCGGGTACCCACATGTTCGCTGAGACGTATTCGGGAACAAGTGCTTTTACAATGTCGTATACTTCGTCGCCGAATTCGCGGTTTGCATCGCCGTAAACGGAGATGTTTGCATAGATAAAGCTACGTGCAAATTTGTTTGCGTCTTCTCTGTCTTCGCTGGCAAGCAGGAAAGAGAAATGGGTAGCTGCCGAGAATTTAGCGTGCATGCTCTTATATTTTGCCGTCTTTGCCCAAAGGTCAATCACTTCGTTGCGGAAAGGCAACGCGTCCTGTTTTCTCAGCTTGATTTCGTCTTTTGCCGAGGTCAACTTAATTTGTGCGTTGCTCATCTCTTTGGATTTTTCACGTTCTATACCGAACGCGTCGTTTACCGCGCCGAATTTAGGGTTTTGTTTGTCTTCCGCCGTCAAATTACTGAATTTTAATTCGCTGTATTCGCCATGCGAAATACCGAACGCATCATTCCATTTTTCTTTCAAAATGTTGGTTGCTTCTAAATATGCTGCAACCGCTGCGATATAATCCTTTTGCGCTTGCTTTTCCGCGTTTTCCGCCGCGATAATCTCTTTGACAGGTTCAATGGCATTGTCGATGGCGGTATTAAGGTCGGTTGTCAACTTCGTTTCCGTTTTACTCGTCCAAAAATCTTTTACGGGCAAATATTTATAAATATCGCGCTCGTTAAAAGGAGTGCTTTCGTCGTCCACGATAGCAGACGTGTCTTGCCAACGGAGGAGCATTTCTTCAGCAAACGCGTCTTCGTTAAGAAGTTTTACCATATTGTCCATAATATGTTCGCCGTAAGCGCCGTAAACGCCGTATTCGCTGCCGCCGGTATTCATACCGCTGCCGTCTGCAGACATAGTGGGGCTTTCGGGGTTAACGTAGAATCTGACCTGCGAACCGTAGTATTTTACGTCTTTTGTTTTCCATACCGAAAAAGCACCGCCGATAAAGCCGCCGATGATTACAAGCAAAATCAAAAGCTTGATTTTGCTTAAAAGAAGACGCATGATGTCCATTAAGCTGATGCCTTCTTCTTTTTGAACGTTGTTGTCCATTGTATTCTCCTTGTTGTAGCTTTTGCTTTTTTTCTTAGGTTATCGGCTTTGCGTGTACGCGCGGCGCGCGAACAATATGATAAAGCCATACGTGCATATTATAACATTTTATTTTTGCCTTGTAAAGCGATTTTAACGAAAAACAAAAAAATAAACCGCCGGCAAAAAATGGTCGGCGGTTTGATTCGAGTTAAGTAACTAGTTTAAGTAAGAAGTTTTGCTTTTTCAGGTAAAGGGAACGCGTCGCTTTCTCCGCGCACAGTAAAATAATCTTCCTTGTACGTCTTATGGGGGACAAAATACAAGCGTTTGTGTTTCCAGCGACCTTGCAGCTCCTTGGCGAAAAGCTTTTGGTCAAAGATTTGCGCCATGATTTGCTCGTTAAGCTCAATAACGGCGGCGGTTGCGCCCGTTGCAAAGCAGTCTAAAACGTCTGCGCGCAGGCGGGTGATAACGAAGATGTCGTCGTGCACGTCGCCGATGCCGTTACAATGCTGACAGGGCTTTACAAGGTACGAATGCACGTCGTGCCCAAGGCGCTTTCTCGTAAACTGCGAAAGGCAAAGCTCGCTCATAGGCAATACGTTGCATTTTGCACGGTCGAAGGACAGTGCTTCTTTTAAGGTTTCCGTTACTGTCTCTTTGTGCGCCTCGTCTACCATATCGATAAAGTCTACAACGACAATACCGCCGATATTGCGAAGGCGTACTTGTCGAGCGATTTCCTTGGCAGCAACGAGATTGACGTGGAAAACCGTTTCTTCCAAATTGTTTTTTCCGACGTAACTGCCCGAGTTCACGTCTACGGCAGTCAACGCTTCGGTATGTTCGATAACGAGATGTGCGCCGTTTTCTAAGGGTACGATAGGGCTCGCTGCGTCATATACCAAAGGGGTAATACCATATTCACGGAACATGGAACGATTCCCTTGATAAAAAATCAATTTCCGCGCGGGGATATCCCGACGGAGTTTTACAAGGCGCAACAAGCGTTCGTACAATTCCCTGTCCCCGACGTGGAACGTCGAGATGTCTTCGCCGTACGAATCGCGCAAGACACGCAAGGGCAAGTCCTCGTCCTCGTATAAAACAGAACCGACAGGGGCTGTTTTTGCCGTTTCCAACATCTCTGCGTACAGTTTTTTTAAGAAGGTCGCCTCCGTTTTTAATTGCTTTTCGGTGGCAAACGGAGCTTGTGTACGGACGATAAAGCCCTCGTCCTGACTTTTGCGCATGTTTTCGGCGGTCAAAAGCAGGGTTTGGCGTACTTTCTCGTCGATGATTTTACGGGAAATGCCCAAAAAGTCGGTGTTGGGCAGATAAATCATTGTTTTGCCGACGAAGGAAAGGCGGGTGGTTACTTTTGCGCCCTTATTGCCGCGGGGCGGCTTGGTTACCTGTACGATAATTTCGTCGCCGATTTGCAATTCGAGAGGGCGGTTGTCCGTTTTTTCGGGGGTTTCGTCGTCGTATTTGGTGCAATCGGTATAGCTTTCGTCCATGGACAGATAGCAATTTTTCTCCAAACCGCAGTTGATAAACGCGGCGTTCATTCCCGAAAGAACGTTGGTTACTTGTCCTTTATAGATATTTCCCACGCAAGAGGTGCGGGGTTCTTTTTCGCAGGCAAATTCTGCCAATTTCCCGTCTTCGACCAACGCGGCGAATTGCTGTCCGCAATAACGGTCTAAAAACCATTCTTTCCTGATTTCTTTTTTCATCGCCGTATCCTTTCGTCGTGCGTTTCGTTATCGTCGGGCTCGTGTTTTTTATTGCAGAAAGAAATAATTTTTCCGTTGCGAAAAAACCACGCAAGCAGTAGTATAACATACGCACAACGCTTTTGGCAAGAGGTTTTATGCGTTTTTAATCCTTTTTTCTATCCTTTCTTGCGGTTTTTATTCCTTTTTGCACGCAATTTTATCGTTTGTATAAAGCTCGGATAAAGTGGTATAGGGGCTTTTTGCAGATAAAAAATACGCCGAAAGCTCGTTTTGCGGTAGGTCGAAAAGATGATTTTCTTGTTCGTCGTAGATTTCTAAAATTAAGTAACTGCCACGGGATAAAAAGCGCAGAGCGTTCTTTATCGGACAGGAGGCGGAAAGGGCTACCCGCCTGATTTCTACGCCACGTTGCAGGGCGTTTTTGTGGGAAAAATCCATGCGTGCATAGGTGGCCGATTTGTCGCGGTTGCCCACCGCACCGACGGTTAAAAATACGGCGAACGCCAGCAGGGTAAGGTTGGGGCGGCGGAACATGCATTGACGGACGAACGCGCATAAAAACAACGCGGCAAACGCAAAGGTAACAAGACGGCAAATGTTTTCGGCGCGGCGTTCGGCTCTGCCCGTTTGCGGGTCGGCTTTGCTGAAAAGGCGGGCAAGGGCACATTTGAAAATCCTGCCTCCGTCCAGGGGATAGGCGGGCAGTAAATTGATGAGCGCAATCGCCAGCGAAGTATAGCACGCGGTGTCTGTGAACGCGTACAGGGTGGGTGCTAACCACCAAAGCGCAACAAAAAACGCCGCCGTAAATAGGTTGCACAGCGGTCCGCAAAGGGCAACGTAAATTTCATCCTTAAAAGAAATACCGCGAAGGTCGCCGTCGATAATCGCACCAAAGGGCATCAGCACGATTGCGTCGAGCTTATAACCGAGCTTTGCCGCGGCGAACGCGTGGGCGCATTCGTGTTGTACGGCGACGAGGGCGGACATGAGAAACAGGAACAATTCCCCCGTGAACGCGTACCATACTCCTACCGCGACGAAAAGCGGGTGTAGGCGAAACACGCGCAAGCGTGAGGGCTTGCGCGTGCGTTTTACGACGGTTTTGCTGTCCGTTTTCGATTTATTCTTCCGAGCCGTCAATCCACGCAAGGCAGTTTTCCTCCGTCAGCTCAAAGCAGTTTAAAAGGTTGCCGTCTGAATACATGGTTACCTGCACCTCGCTGTTACCAGCCGTATAGCCGACGGGGACGTTGGCTTTTACTTCCTCGCCCACGGTGTAGTAGACCGTATCCAAACCGTAAAATATCCCCGTGAACGTATCCGTGTAACCGACTTTGACGGTATACAACCCGTCATTCGTGCGCGTAACGTCCTTAACCGTGCCGTTTGCCGCAGGGTATACGAGGCAATCGTCCGTAAAGGAGAGTACACCTGTGGACGAGAGATTAAGCTGCGCGTCCGAACGCAGGCTGACAATCGGGGCAAGCTCAAAGTCCGAATAATGCTTGACGACTGTTTCCTGTTTCGGGGTGTTCATGGCGCGGAAAAAAGTATTGATGGCGCTATTTGGCAAAAAGACGTTGGTAAAGAAGATTGCGCCGCAGAGTGCGCACGCCAACGCAAGTTCTGTGTTGAGCAAAATGCGCAACCCGCGCGAGGGGCGTTTTTGCCCGTTCATTGCGTACCGTATGCCCTCATTTTGCGTTTCGCCGTCCAAATCGCCGTCTGTTTTTGCGTCCTCTTCCAGCTCGTGCGATTCCCCTGAGGCGTACAGACGAACGGTGTGCAAGCGGTCGGGTTCGGGGTCAAACGAAAGGTACCCCTCGCTGTTTGCGCCCTCAGCAAACAGTTGCGCGTCTGCCGTGATTTGCGGTTCGTTTTGTAACGGGGACGGGGTGTCTAATTTTTCGTTGACGTGTGCAATCACCGAATCCCGTAAAAATGCGTCCGTATTTGCAACGGCGGAATCCATACCGTCGCGTGCGGATAAAGGGGTGGGGGTATGTTCTTGCGCCGTACTGCGTTTGCGACGGCGTTTTTTGCGCACCACGTTAACGGTGGATACGGGGATTTCTAACATTTCGGCGTATTCGATTTCTTCGTTCATACAAACTCTCCTTGGTTGCGTTTTACTCTGTTTTATCCTATGCGGACAAAGGGGGATTTAGAACGGTTTAGAGAAAATTGCATAAAAAAAGACGGCTTGCACCGCCTTTTTCAAGTATAACCGTCTTTAATATTCCGCACCCGTAGCAAGGCTTTCGCTTTTATTTTGCAGGGAATACAAATCAAACTCGCTGTCGATATCGAACTCGTCTGCCGAATCGAACGCCGCCAACTTCGACACGGACACCTCGTACGCCGTCATGGTTTTCATCTCCGTTTCCGACAGCTTTTTTTGATATTCGCGGCTCTGTATTCTGCCCGAAATGGCAATTTTATCGCCCACGGTCAGATTTTTTACAAACCGCGCGTTCCGTCCCCACGCGATACAGGGGATATAGTCCGATTTGTTATAGGCGCGATTCACCGCAACCAGCACGTCCGCAATTTCGCGGTTGAAAGGGGTGGTGCGGTAGATAGGCGGCTTGCAAATATACCCGCTAAGCAGTATGCTGTTGGGATTTTTATCGGGCATTTCCTCTAAAAGCTCCCGCACGAAAACGGTGAGCATCAAGCGGGATTTTCCGTTTTCGATTTTGTTGTAGCTGCGGAATTGCCCCAAGGCAAAAATTGTTTTGCCTTTGCCGAGCATGCCCCCTTGGATAAGCCGTTCGCTAAGGGTTATGGGCAGAATATCCGCCTGGCCCGAAAGCCGCATTACCCGCACGAAGAACTCGTAAAAGCCCTCGCCGTACACTTCGTGAGAGAATTTGGCATCGCTCACGATTTCGCCTGCAACGTAAACCTTGTTGTTTTTTTCCGTAACGTAGTTCATTAGAAACCTCCAAAAGTATTTTTTTTGCTTTTTTCATCAAACGCCCCATACCGTGTCGCGATCAACGCAAAGGCTCGCGCGAAAATCAGGCGTTTTTGTGTTGTCTGCCGTTATGATCCAGCGTGTAATTGTCGCGATAGATCAGTTCCCCAATCGGCACGAAAGTAAATCCGCGGTTTTGCAACGTGGAAAAAATCAGGGGCAAAGCCTCGGCGGTATGTAAGCCGTTGTTATGGCAAAGAATAATCGAGCCGTTTTTCGCGCCGTTGATAATCCGCATGGCGATTTCCGTCGCGGACAGATTTTTCCAGTCGAGCGAATCCACGTCCCATTGAATGGGGTATAAGCCCATGGTGTTGCAGGTATCGATTAAAAGATTATTATAATCACCGTAAGGGGGGCGGAAGAGCGTAACCTTTTGCCCCGTCAGCCTTTCGATTGCGGAGCAGGACGTTGTCAATTCGTCCCGTATCTGCGCCTCGGAAAGCTTGCTCATATAGGGGTGAGTGCGGCTGTGCGTACCCATTTCATGGCCCGCGGTAACGATTTTTTCGACGTATTCGGGGTATTTTTCCACCCAGAATTGCACGGCAAAAAAGGTGCACCGTACGTCGTTTTTCTCCATAACGTCCAGTAGCGTATCGGTGTATTCCACCCCCCAAGCACAGTCGAAACTGATGGCGATTTTCTTTTCTTGCGTTTCTACCGAATAGATGGGCAGGGAACGGCTTGCCGCAACGCGCTGCGCGTCAGCCTGCGCTTTACGCACGCCGTAAAGAACGGTGGAAAGTATGCCTAAAACCGCACTTAAAAGCAGGGCGGCGATGACGAACGGATAAGAAAACCGTTTTCGGTAATCGTATTTTGCCATAGTGTTTTTTCTTTACTCCATTGTAGCGATTGTTGCATGCCGAAATCTCAGCGAAAAGACTTTTTTTTGACAGATTTTGTAGAAAATATTTTCACATATTTCAAAGGGCGTGTCAGCTGCTCTTTTTTGCTTGGTATACTCGGCGCAAAGGATTTGTATCCTACTGTATTCGAAAGTGGGCGGACAATATGCTAAAAATGAGAAAAAACCCGAAAAACGGTTTACTTTTCAAAAGAAAACGTGTATAATATTTCGTATACAATCACGAAAGGGGGCCGAAGCGTATGCGCATCTGGGCAAAATTGATGACGGACGGGCATATTAAAAAGCAGTTCGTCTACGAAAAGGACGAAAGGTTGACCTATTCGCACTTTTTCGACTACCTTACCGAGATTTGTCATGAGCTGGATATTCCTACCCCCGTACTCACGAAAACGCACGTTTTTAACTTTGCCAAGTTTAACCACGTGAAATTTATCGGGCGGGATTTTGTGGAGAATTTAGGCTACGACCACCTGTTTTTAGAGAATATACTCTAAGCGTATTGAAGAAAAATCAACAAAGGAGCATAGCAACTATGACGGCTTTGGAAAAGGATATTTTAAATATTTTGACGGAAGACGCGCGCATGTCGCACAAGAAAATCGCGGCAATGCTGTCCGTGGACGAAGAAACGGTGAAAAATACCGTTGCGGAAATGGAAAAGAGCGGATTGCTGGTAAAGTATACGGCGATTGTGAACAGCGAAAAGGCGGAGGACGCCCTTGTCGAAGCACTCATTGAGGTCAAGGTAACCCCCAAGAAAAAGGAAGGGTTTGACGGTATCGCAAAACAGATTGCGGCGTTCCCCGAGGTCAAGGCGGTGTATTTGATGAGCGGCGCGTACGATTTGGCGGTGTTTATCGAGGATAAGACCTTGCAACAGGTATCCCGTTTCGTTTCCGAGCGTATTTCTACCTTTGACGGCGTAATGTCCACGGCAACGCACTTTATCTTGAAGAAGTACAAAATCGAAGGGGTTTTGACCGAAAAGGAAGACGCGGATTACCGTTTGTCCATTCAGGCGTAAAACAATGAATTGCGCCGTTGGCGCATGAATTGTTTTATAAACGTGAATTGCACCACAGGTGCATGAATTGCAAAGCTTTGCTTTGCATTGTGGAAATATTGCGATAATGACGGCGCAGTCGTCAAATCATGAAAGGCAGCGCCTTTCAATTCATAAACGTTCTACGTTCAAATCATGGCGTTAGCCAATTCATTTATTTACGATTATGAGAGAGTTTGTTAATAAAAAAGCAAAATTGATACAGCCGAGCGGTATCCGTAAATTTTTCGATATCGTTCGGGAAACGGAAGGGGCGATTTCACTTGGTGTGGGCGAACCCGATTTCGTTACGCCGTGGAAAGTGCGTTCGGCTGCGATTACCTCGTTACAAAGAGGGTATACCCAGTACACGGGCAACCGCGGTTTGCCCCAACTGCGTGATTTGATTTCCCGCTATTTGCAGGAGCGTTTCGCGCTCGAATACGACCCAGCGCATATCTTGGTTACGGTCGGGGGAAGCGAGGCAATCGACTTGGCGCTGCGCGCTTGTATCGAGGCAGGGGAAGAGGTTTTGATTCCTGACCCCGCATACGTGTCCTATTCACCGCTCGTTTCCATGTCGGACGGCACGCCCGTGCACGTGGAATGTCGCGAAGAGGACAACTTCGTTTTGACGGCGGAAAATTTGGAAAAGGCGATTACGCCCCGCACCAAAGCGATTATTTTGACCTATCCCAACAACCCTACGGGTGCGATTATGACGAGGGAACAGTTGGAAGAAATTGCCAAGGTGTTTATCAAGCACGACCTTTTGGTGATTACGGACGAGATTTATGCGGAGCTGACCTACGGCGGCAAGCACGCGTCCATCGTCAACATTCCTGGCATGAAAGAACGCACGGTGTATATCGGCGGTTTTTCCAAGGCCTTTGCGATGACGGGCTGGCGTATGGGCTTTGTCTGCGCGCCTGCGGAAATCGACGAGGCGATGTTCAAAATTCATCAATACGCGATTATGTGCGCCCCGACCATGTCGCAATACGCGGCAATCGAGGCGTTGAAAGACGGTTTTTCCGATAACTTTGCAACGGTGGAAGAGATGCGCGATTCGTACGACAAGCGCCGTAAATTCGTGCTGTGCTCGTTGCAAGAAATCGGGTTGTCCTGTTTTGAACCGCGCGGCGCGTTTTACGCATTCCCGTCCGTCAAGGGAACGGGCATGAACAGCGAGGAATTTGCAAACGGATTGCTTGCGCAAAAGAAAGTGGCAATCGTTCCTGGCGGCGCGTTTGGGAAATTTGGCGAATACAACGCCCGTATCTCGTATGCAACGAGCATGAACGCTCTGTCCGAGGCGTTTGATCGTATGTCGGAATTTGTCAATTTGATAAAATAACGGTGAAAACGCCTGAAAAGGGCGCAAAAAGAATGAAATTCTTTCAAAAATGGGCAAAAATTATTGACAAAGAACATAAAATAAGTTATAATGTCAAACAGAAAAGGATAAACGCCGTGGCTTTTTGGTGTACAAAAAGTCGCGGTTGTATTTTTAACGTTCCGCAAAAGGACGGTTTTTTTCGTGTCTTTTCGGGTTTTGCGTGGGGTTCTACGGCGCAAAACTGAACGAAAAATCAGAAAAAACCACAACCTAAAATCAACGGGCGGGGCGAGGAGGAATAATGGCTGAACAGCAATTTATTATGACGCAAAAAGGTTATGACGAGGCGGTAGAACGTTTAAAGTATCTGCAAACGGTAAAACGTCAGGAAATCGTGGAGCGTATCTCGGAAGCGAGAAGCCACGGCGACCTGTCGGAAAATGCAGAATACGACGCGGCGCGTAACGAACAGGCGGCAAACGAAGGGGAAATCGTCGATTTGGATTATAAAATCAAAAATGCGGTGATTTTGGAAGAAAACACGGACACGTCCTACGTCCATATCAGCTCGAAAGTGCGTGTATACGACGAAGAGTTGGACGAAGAAGAGGTGTACGAAATTACGGGTTCGACCGAATCCAACGCAATGGAAAATAAAATTTCCAACGAATCTCCCGTGGGTAAGGCTTTGCTTAAACACAAGGTGGGCGAAACGGTAAAGGTAGTTGCGCCCGACGGCGAGTACAAGCTTTTGATTAAAGAAATTTTCTAACATTGAGGTTTTACAAATGCAAGAAAACAAGAACGTAAACGCGCCCGTGGCGGCGT
>JBGVQH010000102.1:0-3935 GCA_045127475.1 Candidatus Scatosoma sp. | reverse complement strand
ACGATTGCTGCGGAAGGTACAACCTCTTTCCTTGTTACAACCATGACGCAAAGTCCCGAAAATATCACCAAAGCTCTGTCGGCGGTAAAGGCTTACCGTGAAAACGATAAAGGCGACGGCGCGCGCGTAGTGGGCGTACACCTCGAAGGACCGTTTATTGCGGCGGCGCATAAAGGCGCACAGCCCCTGGAATACGTAAAAATCCCCGATATTCAAACGTTTGACGGTTATAACGCAGCAAGCGGTAATTGTATTCGTATCGTAACGCTCGCTCCCGAAGTGGACGGCGCGGAAGAATTTATCAAGCACTTGTCCGCACAAGGCATTGTGGCATCGATTGGGCATACGGGCGCAAAATATTCCGATATTGAAAAGGCAGTTTCACTTGGCGCATGCAACGTTACGCATACCTACAACGCGCAGACGGCTTTGCATCACCGTGAAATCGGTACGGTTGGCAGTGCAATGCTCATTGACGAGCTGAACTGCGAAATGATTTGCGACACCATTCACGTTTCCGTTCCTGCGATGCGTTTGCTTGTAAAGAACAAGCCTGCGGATAAGCTGACTTTGGTTACGGACGCTATGCGTGCAAAGGGTATTCCCGACGGCGTAAGCGAGCTTGGCGGTCAAACGGTGTACGTAAAGAACGGCGAAGCACGTCTTGCGGACGGCACGCTCGCCGGCAGCGTTTTGCGTATGAACAGAGCGGTACAAAATATGGTGGAAAAGGTAGGCGTGCCTTTTACCCAGGCGGTAGATTGTGCAACGATTAACCCTGCTAAGAATTTGGGTATCGACAACGAAGTGGGTAGTATTGCCGTAGGGAAACGCGCAGATTTTACGGTTATCAATGCAAATTATGACGTGTTGATGACGGTACGCGGCGGCGAAGTTATCTACAAAGCTTAATTTGATTACACAATATTTCCTCTTTTAAAAGGGCTCGGACGGCAACGTTCGGGTTCTTTTTTAATAAAATTCACAAAACTGTTGACAAAAAACGGAAAGAGTGGTAAAATGAAACTGCGACATAATTGAATAAAAGCTTCTTGGCGAAATATACTTCTTTGGTAGAGGTGTATTCTTTTCGCGTTACAACTTTCGTCAAGGAACGTTGCTAATTCAATTGTGTCGCAGCAAAGCGAGAAGGGCATTTTTACAGGTGTCGTTCCGTTTTGCGGGGCGACATTTTTATTTACAGGAGGTTTTATAAAAATGAAAGGGGCTAATATTTTAAGTGCGGCGTTATGCATGGCAAGCATGGTATGTATGTTTTCTTGTGGTATGTCCACGGGTATTGACAATTATAGCAGTGCTGGGTTGATATACGAGTTAAACGCAAGTGAAGACGGCTACATCGTTGTAGGTTGCGATAGCATAGAGAAAAACATAAGGATACCGACGTTTTATCAAGATTTGCCTGTTGTTGCGATTGATGACAGAGCGTTTTTTGGACGCGATGATATAACGGGGATAATAATTGGTAATAATGTAACTAAAATCGGGAAAGAAACCTTTTATAAGTGTGTTTCACTGAAAGATCTAACGATTGACGGTGCGTTAGAAAATATCGGCAATTATTCATTTTATGGGTGCAGTAGTTTACATAACGTGACTCTGCCCGATAGTGTAATGAGTATTGGTGATTCTGCGTTTAGAGGCTGTTATGCTTTGACGGAGATTGCTCTCGGGGATAGTCTAACCGAGATTGGAAAAGAAGTGTTTTATTACTGTGTGGAATTGACAAGTATAAATATCCCTACCAGCGTAACAAGTATCGGTGCAAACACGTTTTACGGTTGTGCAAAATTGACCCAGATAAGGTTTGATGATACGGATGCTTGGTATATTACAAATTCTGAAATGGAATGGAAGGGTGGTACGGAGATAGACGTGGTTACACCTTCTGCGAATGCAACTTATTTCAAGGAAACGCATAATAATTATTACTGGTATAAAATTTCAACAGAAACAAAAGTCGAATAAAAAATGAATAGGTAGTAATAGGGGCCGACGGTGTAACAACCGTCGGCTTTTTTTGCATAGCGTTTGTACAAAAAACATATTAATATGTTTGAGAGTAAATTTTCTTGGCTAAATTTTTGTTTAGACCGATTGAAACACTTTCAAAAAGACAAAAAATATGTTACAATAGGAGAGTGCGACCATTTGAACACACAAAACCGCTTTTTGGATTATTTCGATTATACGCAGGAAAAACCCTTTAGCTTTGCTAAAAATAGCTCGATTGGCTGCGGCGGCGAGGCGGAAATTTGTTTTTGCCCGAAAAGCGTGGCAGAGCTGACTTCGCTTGTTGCTCGCTTAAAAAAAGACAAAATCGGGTATTATATTCTTGGAAACTTAACCAACGTATTGCCACCCGACGGCGTCAGTGAATGCGCGGTTATCCGCACGAAGAACCTAAATGGGATTGCTGTAACAGGGAGCGGAGCGTTTGTGTACGCAGGGGCAAACGCAGGGGCTTTGCTATCCGTTTGCCGCCGAGAACATTTAAGCGGTGCGGAATTCTTAAACGGCATACCCTGCACTTTGGGTGGAGCTCTATACATGAACGCGGGCGCAGGGGGGACGTATATCGACGAAATCGTGGAAAGCGTGTTGGTTTTGCGGGACGGCAAAACGAAACTGTTAACGAAAACCGATTGCAAATACGCCTATAAGCGTAGCGTTTTTATGGAAAATGACGACGTGATTTTGGGTTCAGCTTTGCGGTTAAAAAATGCCAGCGAAGAAGAAATCACCGTAAATGAAAAGCACTATGCGCAACGGCGCAGGCATTTACCCAAGGGTAAGAGCATGGGTTGCGTATTCAAAAATCCGAACAATGCGTTTGCGGGGGATTTGATAGAAAAGAGCGGTTTTAAAGGAATGCGTATCGGCGGAGCAAAGGTGTCCGAGGAACACGCAAATTTTATCATCAACGACAGTGGTGCGACGGCTGGACAAATCCGCAGTTTGATTACGGTAATCAAAAACGGTGTTTTGGCGCAGTACGGTGTGCATTTGGAAGAAGAAATCAGATATTTACAATAAAGGAGCAATAAAGTGATTTTAACGGCGGATTATCATACGCATACGCCTTATTCCCACGGGAAGAACACGGTGGACGAAAACGTAGCGCAGGCAAAGGCGCTGGGATTAAAGCAGGTGGCGATTTCCGATCACGGGTTTTCGCACGTTATTTTCGGCGTGCGCCGTAAAGAAATGCCGCAATATATTGCCGATTGCAAAGCGGCGCAGGAAAAATACGGTATCGACGTTTTGGTGGGTATCGAATCAAATATTCGAGGTTTGGGCGGTAAAGGGGATTTGACGGAAAAAGATTACGAAAATTTTGACGTTTATCTTTGCGGTAACCATATTTATATTTGGAATGAAAAATTTATCGATATGTTTCGTTATAGCTCCGTGAATTTTTTTGCGGAAAAATGGTTTCACGTTAAGCCCTCTAAAAAGCGCCTTGCGCGCAATACCAAGGCGTATATTAATGCCATCAAAAATAACCCGATTGACGCGATTACGCACCTGAATTATATCTGCCCTGCAAACGCCTTAGAGGTGGCAAAATGTGCGGCGGATTACGGTACGTATATTGAGCTTAACTCAAAAAAAGAGCATTTAACAGACGAAGAATTATCCGATATTATTGCAAAAACAGACGCACGGTTTATTATCAATTCCGATGCGCATTCCGCGTCCCGTGTAGGGGAAATTAAGCGCGTGGAAGAGCAGCTTGCGCGGATTAATTTTCCGCTTGACCGTATTGACAATATTGACGGACGATTGCCGAACTTCCGCTTTGCAGAATTCAAAAAACACATGTAAGGAAATTATGAATTTTACCGCAGATATTAAAAAGGAAATTATTAGCCGTGGCATGGGTAAAGGTGCAGACGGACTCGCTGAAAAAA
>JBGVQH010000101.1:0-7492 GCA_045127475.1 Candidatus Scatosoma sp. | reverse complement strand
TACAAGCTTTGGCTTGAATAAAAATTAAAACTTCATAAACGATAGTGGTGGCCACCAAAATCGAGCGGAGTAGAGAAAATAAGCGGATTACAAAAATGTATGTAATGCAAGAATTTTCTTATTCAGCTTAGTTTTTGGTGGCTATTTTTATGCCCAAAAACGGATTTGCCGTAATACTCCGCCTGTGAAGGAAAGGAGTAAAAATGAAAAAGAATTGTTTGTATGAAAGATCGTTAGGCAAGTGGGTGCAGTATGATGAAGAAACGTATTTAAGACTTTCTCGTGACAGGGCAAGAACACGTATGAGCATGGGTAGGCAGAATCGTTGTTTTTGTCCAAGAAATGAAGTATGGCGCTGTGATGGATATTGTGAAGGGTGTCCGCAATATAAGACGGAAGAAGAGGTTTCGTTAAATACTTCGATTGGGCATTCGGGGGAATTAACATTAGAGGATGTATTGACGGACAATGTAGACCAAGAAAATGCTTGCGTGGAAAAAATGTATTATGAAGATGTTTTGAGAAGCTTAGATGAAATAATGCCGCAAGCGCGTGAGATAGGTGTATTGCGATTGCAAGGCAAAAGTGATAGACAAATTGCTGAGATATTAGGGGTTTCGAGAACGTCTATGTATCGAATGTTGGACAAAGCGAAAGCCGTTTTGCAGGAAGAATTTGGGGAAATTTAAAAAAATTCCGTAAAAATGAAAAAAATTTTTCAAAAAGCGGACCAAACGGTCAAAAAATGTTCACTTATATGGTGTGGGCAGCAATAAAACGAAGAGTGCACTCGATTATCTGCTGGAAAAAAGAAAGGAGAGTTAGATTGAAATGAAAATACCTGAATTTGTGCAAGACGCAACGAACGTGTATAGGACGGAAAAGTACATTGTAAGACAAATTATTGGATTGGAGTACGATTCGGTAGAAGGTGTAAATTTTTGTAGCTATGATACGTTTTATTGGCGGACTAAGGCGCGTGATGCGGAGTATGAAAACTTTTTCAAAGACCGCAGGTGCGTAGATGGAAAACGCATATCCACAGGGCTTGCAACACGTAAGTACGTGGATTGAGTATTGGGGAAGATTCTCTTTTCCAAAACAATTAAATAGCCGAAAAGTAAGTAGGCACAAAAAATAAAAAAAGGAGTAAAGTTATGGCAAAAAATGAGCAAGCAGTTCCCGCAACGGAACAAGTAGAAACGCGTGAAAGAAAGTGGCTTAAACCCACGAAACGAGCAGCAGGTTACGCAGAAGAACGTAAAAAAGGCGTTCATATGCGTGGTCCGAAGAAAGGTCAAGAATTAGACGCATATGACAAAGGCTTGCGATCTGGTTATCTTTTGGCGCAGTCGGACAGTGCAGGTATGCATAAGTACAAGAAAGCGAGAGATGCCGGCGCAGAAAAAGCAGATGCACAGGCGTATTCCAAGACCGTTGGTAAAGCAGCCGGCGAATCGTTTTGGGCGAAGCTTATGAAGCGTTTGAAGAAAAACTAAGAGGTAGGGAAATGGCAATAGGGGTAAAAGAGTATATCGAAACGGTAACGTATTTATCTAAAATGTACGATTTTTTCAATGAAAAACTGTTTTGTGGTGATTTGGAAAAGCCAGTGATAACGATAAACCCGGACGAAAAGAATAAAGCATACGGATGGATTACGCGAGATAAGCTGTGGAAGGAAAATGAAAACGACGAGGGCACGTACGAGATTAATCTCTCGGCACAATTCCTGAATCGTCCAATTTTTGAAACAGCGGCAACGCTAATCCATGAGATGTGTCACCAATGGGCAAGGGTAAATCATTTTCAAGATACCGCACGTTCTGGGAGTTATCATAACAAGCTGTTCCGAAAAATTGCAGAAGACCACGGTTTAGAGGTAGAGCTAAACGGCGGTCGGGGTTGGTCGGTTACCACGTTGAACGAATCTACGAAAGGACTTTTGCAAGGATTTATCGAACAAAATCCAAGTACCACCGTGTACAGGACAATGCCGATAAAACCGAAAAGAGTTCGAAATGTAAGCGTTCGGAAATACGTTTGCCCCGATTGCGAAGCGAGCGTTCGGGCGACAAAAGCGGTGAACGTAGTGTGTGGTGACTGCAACCAACAAATGCAGGAAGAAAAAATCTAAAAAATAAAGAATAAGGAGAATTAAAAAAATTATGGCAAAAGCAACGACGTTTGTATTGGAAAGAGCACCTTTCGTTACGAAAGAAGGTAAAGAAATGTACGGATATTTCGTACGTAAAACGATTCACGGAGTAGAGCGTAAGGCGGACTTTTTGGCGAAAGACCAGGGCGGTTACGAATTGCTGGACTTGATGTTCAGTATCAAACCTACGGTTGATCTCGTTATGTGGGAAGAAAAGATGACGGACGATAAGGGCAACGTAACGCCGTATAACGTGTACGAAGCAAGGGTAGTGGATGATGACGGGCTTGTGTATGCGTATAAGTTGAAACTTGCGCAAGAAAGCGATAAGTCGTTCCTGAATATCTTTATGCAGCTGCAGGGCGCATAATTGTAAGGGAAATAGACGGATGCAGAACGCATTAGGCGGTGTAGCTTAATGTGGTAAGGTTGGGGGCTGAGATGGAAAAATTTCAGCCCCTATTATACAAAAAAGGAGGTAAAAGATTGAAAAAATTAAAAAAGGTATTTGGTCTTATCGCCGCGGTTGCGACGATTGCTATGGTATGTGTAGCAACGGGCTGTGCGACGAAAGACGAGCTTAAAGAACAGCTTTGTACCCATCAATATGATGGTGGCAAAGTAACGAAAGCGTCCACGTGCGTGGAAGAAGGCGAAACGACATACACGTGTATCGAGTGTGGGCATACGGTAACGGAAAAGCGTCCGTTATTGGAACATGCTTACGACGATGGTCAAATAACGATAGAAGCTACATGTACCGAAGTGGGAGAATTGACGTATACCTGCGAAGATTGCGGAGCGGAAAAAACGCAAGAGATACCCATGGTGGAGCATAATTTGGAAACAGTTTCGGCGGTTGTGGCTACCTGTGAAACGGTAGGCTATACCGAGTGGACGAAATGCTCGGATTGTGACGCAATCATTGTTCCGACGGCGGAGATTCCTGCTCTTGGGCATACGGAAGTGGCAGACTTGGCGGTAGGTGTAACGTGTACGACGTCGGGTAAAACAGAAGGCAGCCATTGTGGTGCGTGCGGAAAAGTTTTCGTGGCACAAACGGTGATTCCTGCAACGGGGCATACGCCCGTAACGTTAAGTGGCAAATCCCCGACTTGTATAACTTCGGGGTTTACGAGTAGCAGTACTTGCTCCGATTGCGGAGTGGTATTGCAAGAAAAGACGGAGCTTGTAGCAACGGGGCATACAGATACGGACAGCAATTATTGTTGCGACATATGCGGTGCAGTATCCGATTTTGACAAATTTTATTCGATTTCTGGGAATTACACGGAAGTAGACGTAGAGCAAGGGGAAATGTTAAGCGGTGGCGTATACCGTGTGTATAAGGATGGGAGAAATATGGACGGCAACGACGCAAACGGTAACGAGTGCTGGTTTATCAGTGATGGTAATGCGTACACGCATCAGTTTCTCGCACCTGAATCGTATGAAGGCATGGTCTTTGGTTTTGGTGATGGCGAGTGGAGCGAAACGGAGAAGTTGTATTTTTTTGCGGGTAATTTAAGGGATACAGCGGCTTATGGTGTAGATGCCGTGGCGTCCGCGAAAATTGAAACGGTGGGTATTACGTACAACTACGTTATTACGGAAGATAATAAGACTTGTTACGTGGATATGTATTTCGAGTCCGGGGCAACGATTACGATTGCGAACGCAGACGGCAGTAAATCGTATACGATTAACGTAGACGAATTGATTTGGCATAAGCCGTACGGTATCAAACGCCTTGTAGTAAAGACGGCTACGGCAAATGACTAAAGGGGGTGATTGTTATGGAAAACGCAAAGCAGAAGAAAACCTTTAAGGAAAAGGTTAAAGATACGGGTCGCAAGACGAAAGATTACGTTAAAACGCAGGCTTCAAAGGTAAAGAAATCGGCAAAGCGATACGGAGCGGCACTTAGAACAGCATACGATATCGGGTATGCGAGAGGTTGGGATGACGCGTATGAAGTCCCGAAGAAATTCGGCGCAAAAACGGCAGCGGCCATGGGCTATAAGAAAGGTCTTCGCAATCGTCGCCGCTCGGATAAATACACAAATCAATACGAAAAGCGAGGTAAAAAGTAATGAAAAAGAAAATTTTAGCAGGTATATTGGCATTGGCGACGTTATTTGTCTGTACGTGTACGGCAATCTCGTGCGCGAAGAAGGATAAAGGTACGGGAACGAGCGTAGAACAAAACGCAATGGTGGATAATACGGAAAACGGTTTTTCCACGGAGCTGGAAAGTACGCAGCACATACAGTTGCTTGCGGTAACACCGCTGATGGCAACGGTAGGCAGTAACTACGTAAGCCAGACGTTAGAAGCGGTAGTATATCCCGAAACGGCAGAAAACAAGAAAGTGGATTGGAGCGTAGCGTGGGGAGATAGTTCCAATACCGAAAACGTAACGGATTACGTAACGGTAACGCCGAGTTCGGACGGTAGTACGACGGCAACGGTAACGTGTTATAAGGAATTTTCGGGCGACATTATTATCACGGTAACGACGCGTGAAAGCGGTTATACGGCAGATTGTGTGGTAACGTTCGTGGGTATTCCTACCGAAATTAAGCTGTTATCGCCATATTCGCAAATAGACGGTGGGTACTATTTGAGTGTGGGCGAGGAGCACAAGTTTAACGTCTTTTTGAGCAACCCGTTTGACAGTGTGGGAGGCGAATATCAAGACGTGGTGGCGTTTGTTAATGGTGTTGGTACTGTGTTGTTATCCACCAAAGAGCATTATATTCCAAATGATGCAATTACATGGCGTGATAGTGCGAATCGTGAAGTATCGTTGGAAAGTTTGAAAAACAACTTTTTGACGGTTGATTATGCAGACGGCGTATTGACGGTAAAGACGTTGAAGACGATTGAAAGTTATTACGGCGGCGTTAGCAATATGGATGGTGGCAGAACGAAATGCTATACGGATTGCTTTAAGGAATTTGTTACGGATTGTTATTTTACAGTAACGCTAATAGAAAAAACGTCAGGCATTACGAAAACAGTCAATATTCGTTTTGATGATAGCGTGGTTACGGGTGTAGGAATTACCAGCGGTGAGCTACTGTTCTAAGCGCCGTCGCAAGAGCATAGCCAAGGGGGTAGACTATGAAAAAAATACGAACGATATTGGCATTGTTCTTATGCGTAATAGCGTGTGGCGGATTGGTGGTTCTTTTCCGTGGAGAGAAACGCGAAGTGTCGAATAACCAAAACGATACCAACGTTTCTCAAAACGGAAAAGTAGAAGGAGTAATTCTCGACAGAGAAAATATCAAATTTTAAAAGGAGGAAACAATGAAAAAATTTTTATACGTGCTGGTCTGCCTGCTGTTGATAGCAAGCATCGGCGGCTTTGCGTATTTGCTAAAAGGCGGAGGGAAGGACAAGCCCAAGGATACGTTTGTATCCACCGAGCAATCGGAAGAGCGCGTGGATAGTTCGGAAGAAGACGAGCCTATGAAAGAAACAATCGTGAAAGGTTTGACCGTACCCGAAAATGAAGAAGAACTGATAGCGAAAGGTCTGACAATGCGTAAGGGTGCAACGCTCGATTTCACGGAAGGGGAGCGCGCAATCCGTATTACCTGTGATATTACGCAGGAATTGTACGACGAAGTGAAAGCGGACGAGAACAAAACGTTGGGTATGCTTTTGATACCGCAGAAGTTTTTCGACCAAGTAAACACGGGGAAGTATACGTATATTGATTGGATTAATGCCTTTAACGAAGCAGGCATTACGACGTACCAATATCTGGTTTACGATGACGATATCATAGGCGATACGGACACGGGCAAGTACATGCGATACCGTTTATGGGACTTGGGGTATACCGCCGTTGTCCAGAATATCACGTGTATCGGGGTGTTATCTACGCAGAATCCAGACGGTAGTGTGACGTATCAATATGCGGCGATGCCGAAAGGGGAAACCTATCAAAGCAATTCCCGTTCTATTGCGTACCTTGCGGCAGAGTCCTTGAATAATCACGCCTTAGGTTTAGAAAAATACGACGACGCGCAGCTTGCAAAACTGAGAGGCTATATCAATGAAACGGTGGATATTTTGAACGGATTATCGGTGGCAACGGACGACGGCAGTACCTTTGAAATTGCGTTTGCGGAAGAAACGCAAAGTTTGACGATTGGAGAAAGCCTTGATTTATCGGTAACGGTAAAGACGGGGTTGGAGTTGCCAAATTCCACGATACCGATTGTTTTCGAATCTCTCAATACAGACGCGGTAACGGTAGACGAGCAGGGGAAGATAACGGCATTGCAATCGGGCACGGCGGTTGTAAGGGCATACGTTGCTGGTGAAGTAGCGGCTATCACAATCAGAGTTTCATAAGGGGGTGAATTGCAATGACGAGAATAGGCAAAAAGATATTTTTATGTATACTCTCGCTTGCACTCACGCTAATGGTGTGGGTGGTAGGGATTTTTCCTACTGCCTTACCCATACCAGCCAAGGCGGCAACGGTACTTTCCTATGAGCAGACCAACGTAATGGACGATTTAAGAAATGCAACCATAGACGGAAAACCGTTCTCGGTTACGGATTATCCGTTTGACGAGAAGAAAGATACAAGGGTTTTGTCGTTGGTGGAGTATTGTTATTCGTTCTACGAAGAAAAGCAAGGCAATTACAACCTATACGTGTACGTGTATAACCCAAAAGGATTGATGTTTGACGTAGGCTCGCCGTTGAACGGGATTCAGCTTTCCTGCGCGTTGGGAGCGACGGCGAATTATAAAAAATATCCGCTCCGATTTGTGAACTACAGCGTAGAACCAAATTACGAGCGGTTGTTCTATAAATTCAAAGTGGTATTATCCGCGCAGGACAAGCAGGATATTTTAAGTATCTTAAACAGCAGTGCGAGAACGTATAGGGTTAGCGGTATCGAGCTGTTGGAAAAGGATGAAGGGAATGCAACCGAGTTTACGGTAGGCAGAACGTACACGTATAGCGGATATGCGACAGGGTACGGCAGTAATCCTACGGCAGAAAATACGTTGTCGTGTAGAAGCGAGGATATGGACGTCTTATCGTTAAAGGTAAGTCCTACGGTATATCGTCCAAGCGGAACAAACGGAAAAAACAATTACACGCAGGACAGCCTGCATAGCGTTTATTTTGCGGTACCGAACACGGTAATTGAAGAATACGGTGCTATGACGGCAATCCACGCGATTTGGCGAAACGCCGTTATAAAACCGTCTTTGGTAACGGGGAACTATGATGCTTATAATGGGATATTGCCGTATTTAGGGGTTCAAATACCTAAACAAGACGCGATAATGGGTTACA
>JBGVQH010000100.1:0-4096 GCA_045127475.1 Candidatus Scatosoma sp. | reverse complement strand
TGCTCTTTTATAGTATACGGGTTTAATATTTGTCGGAAATCCCTAGCAAATAATCAGAAGTTACGTCCAAGCAGCGGCAAATTAAGCAAAGCGTTGCCAAAGACGGAAAACTCTTTCCTGATTTATAATCGGTTACGCATTGTTTGGAAACGTTAATTTCTTTTGCGATTTCCACTTGCGATTTTCCACAGTTTTTTATCAGTTCGTTAAATCTTTCGGTAAATTTCATATATAAATTATACCGAAAACCAGTAAGCCAATACTTGACAGTACGCTAAAAACTTACTATAATATAGGTAAAGAAGTTTTACAGGCGGAAAGAAATGGAAAAAATAATTAAAAAACTATATAACATGGATTTAAATCAAAACCTATTGCGTTCATTACAAGCAGATAGAAAAAATGCGATTCAAGAATGGGAGTGCTATAACGAGTTATTTGAGAATATACCGCAGGAGAGTAGAAAAATATTGTTAAGGTATATCAATTTACGAGCAAACAGAGAACGCGAAGAATTGGAAAAAGCCTATGCATGTGGTTTTAAGACTGCGACAAAATTATTGCTGGAAAGTTTAAGAGAATAAAAAGAGCAAGAGTGTAAAACTCTTGCTCTTTTGATTTTTAGGATTTAATATTCTGCGCTTTCGATAACGCCGCCGCCAAGACAGTTTATTCCGTCGTATAAAACGGCGTATTGTCCCTCGGTAACCGCCCGTTGCGGCTGAGCAAATTCGATATGCAACGTGCCGTCGGGGCGTACGGATACGTGGACCGCTTGGTCGGGTTGACGGTAACGGAACTTCGCCATGCAATCAAATTCCGTCGCCTGCGGCGGGAAAGGTATCCAGTTAAAACCGCTCACCTCGCACGATTTGGAATACAGCGGCGTTTCGTCGCCGTGGGAAACGTACAACACGTTATTTACCAAATCCTTTTTGACGACAAACCATCTGCCGCCCTCGCTATCGCCCTTGATACCGCCCAGCTCCAAGCCCTTTCGTTGACCGAGTGTGTAATACATCAAGCCGATATGCTCGCCTACTTCCTTGCCCGAAAGGTCGAGGATTTTGCCCTTTTGCGCGGGCAAATAGGTCTGCAAAAATTTTCTAAAATTCCGTTCGCCGATAAAACAAATACCCGTGCTGTCCTTTTTCTTGGCGGTAGCAAGACCGCGCTCCAAGGCGATTTTGCGGATTTCGGGTTTTTCCATGTCCTGTAGAGGGAACAAAACGTCGGCAAGCTGGTTTTGGGAAAGTTGGTTTAAAAAGTAGGTCTGGTCCTTGTTTTGGTCCTTGGCTTTTTGCAAAAGATGCACGCCGTTTTCGTGTGCAATCTTGCAATAATGTCCCGTCGCGATATAATCCGCGCCCAGCCGTTTTGCCTCTTGCAAGAACGGCCCGAATTTAATTTCGCGGTTGCATAAAACGTCGGGATTGGGGGTTCTGCCCGCCTTGTATTCGGCAAGGAAATAGGAAAACACGCGTTCCATGTATTCCTTGGCGAAATTGACGGTGTAATAGGGGATATCGAGTACCGAACTAACGCGGCGCACGTCCGCAAAATCGTCCTCGGCGGTGCAGCAGCCGTTTTCGTCGTTCTCTTCCCAGTTGAGCATAAACAGCCCGATAACGTTATAGCCTTGTTCTTTTAAAAGCAGAGCGGCAACCGAGCTATCCACGCCCCCGCTCATACCCACAACGACTGTTTTCGGCATACGAGTATCTCCTTTTGCATTTTTATCACGGTTATTATAGCATACGGAGGAAAAAAAGGAAAGCGAAAAGGACAAAAATCGCGTAAAAAAGAGCTGAAAAATAAAAAAGAACGATTTTAAGCGGTGGAAACGCTTGCAAAAGAGCACCAAAAAATAGTAAAATAGAGTTGCTTTGAAAACGAGCAAAAAGAATACGTATCCGTAGCTCAGCTGGATAGAGCACAAGCCTCCGACGCTTGGTGCCGTTGGTTCGAATCCAATCGGGTACACCAAAAAAGGACTGCCGTAAGGTAGTCCTTTTTTGGTGTGGATTTTTTTAAAATAATGCTCTCGTCAAACAGTGTTACAAATTTGCAAGGGATAAATTCAGCGTTACCTCGCGGATATCGACGCCTTGCTTGATTGCCTCCGCGATATAATATCCCGCGCTTTCGCCCATTTGCGCGCAGTTGCCCGTTACGCGATAGGACGCCATTGCCTCGCGTGAGCCTGAAATACAACGCCCTGCTACCACAATCCCCGTATACCCTTTCGGCAGTAAGGCACGCAGGGGAATTTGATAGGGCTGTACCTGAAAACAATTCTGTCCTTTGTTGGATTTTGTATGCAAATCTGCGCCAAAGGTAACAAAGGCTACGGCATCATCAAACCGCGCTCCCGTCAAAATATCGTCCGTGTTCATGCGGTATTCGCCGATAATCCGTCGGGATTCCCGTACCCCCAAAACGCTGGACGAGGTAATCAGCTCCAAGTCCTTAAATTCTTCGTCGTATTTGGTCAAAAATTCAAAAGCGTCGATAAGCTGTTGCCTGCCTTCCATGGTCGCCTTGGTAAGGTCGCTTGCGCTCAAGGGATTGTATTCGTACATGTGCGTAAACTGAATTACGCCAAAGTGGGAATTTGGAACGGGGATAAGATAGGGGACACGGAAAGGGATTTGCTTGCCCGCTTTTTCGTATACGGCGTTCAGTTTTTCAAAAATCATCAAGCCGTCCTTGTATTTTTCGGGGATATTGCCCACCAAAAACATCAAGGTCATGGCTTGACATTCTTTATAATCGCCGTCTACGCCCAGCTCAAACGGGCAACCCGCACTTGCTGCGACGTTGCCGTCCCCCGTGCAATCAAAAACGGTCTTGGCAAGGACGGCAAACCGCCCTTCGATATTTTCAGCAACGACACCGTAAACCTTCTTTTCATCAACCAAAGTTCGGGAAAAAGTGGTGTTGTACAAAACTTCGACGCCTGCCTCTTGCATCTTCTTTTCCAAGATGTGTTTCATGTATTCATAATTGAAACTCATATTCCAAAAGCCGCCGAATTGCCCCGCCGCTTTTAATTCGTCTATCAATTCTTTTACGATACCGTATTTTTCGTAAAAATCAAAGAAAGGGTTCATAAATCCCGTCGTCCAAGCGCCGCCAAGACAGTTGAATTTTTCAATAAGCAGCGTTTTCATACCAGAGCGCCCCAAAGCCAGCGCCGCACCGCAGCCCGCAGGACCTGCACCGACGACTACTGCATCGTATTCGCCCAAAACGGGCGTAGCAAGATTTTCTTGAATAACCATACAACACTCCTTTTTTTCTTTATTTTATCCTATCCTATTGACAAATTCAATAAAAGAAATTATAATAAATATGGACAAAATTAAGATTTTTAGAGGAATAATATGCTGCCGAATATCGAATTGACGTTTTGCACTTATTTTAAGAGTATTCAGCGTTTTGTGTACGAGCAGGAAACGTATGAAGAGTTCGTGGCGTTTTGCGTTAAGCAAGGTTCGTTTTCTTATCACATAGGAGAGGAGAAAGAAAACGTCCTTTCTGAGGGGGAAATTGTGATTTGCCCGCCCCAACTGCCCTTTTACAGGAAAATTATAAGCCCGTCGGAAATTTGCATGATTAAATTTAAGACGAGAGAGCCGTTGCCGATTTTGGGTAAAAAAATCAGAGTTTCCAATATGTTAAGATTTAACGACAATCTTGGCAAATTAGAGGGCTGCCTATTTTGCGATACGCTGGTTGACGAACCGATATTTTCGCATTACTGTATGGACATTCTTTATCTTGCGATGGACAGCGCGGGGGAGAACAGTCAAATCTCGTTTGTAAAAAGTTATATCGAGCAGAATTATGATAAAGAGCTGTTTATCAGCGAACTTGCAAACCAAATAGGGTATTCCACCCCGCATTTGATTAACAAATTCAAAGGAGATTATGGTATAACGCCCAAGGCATTGCTTTCGCAGGTTAGAATATGGAAAGCTAAGGAATTGTTGCTTTCTACCGATAAATTATCCCGCGAGATTGCCTATTTGCTGGGGTTTTCGGACGAGTTATATTTTATACGCTTTTTTAAGAAACACGTAGGAGTAACACC
>JBGVQH010000099.1:0-3198 GCA_045127475.1 Candidatus Scatosoma sp. | reverse complement strand
TTCCCACGAACGAATAGCGAGTTTCGACTTCTCTATTCTCGTAAAAATCCGTAATTTCTGCCTCAAAAGTCACCAATTCCCGACCGTAAGCGTCCCATTGCACATACGTGACTAAATAACAAGGATTGGAGTTGTAGGGATGGGGCTGGACGTATCTGCCTTCCTTTTCAAAATACGCAAGTGCGGCTTTTTGATAAGGGGAGTTATTTTTTGCAGTTTCGGTGTTCGGCCCAAGATTGGAAATGGGTGTAGAGGTACATTTTTCTTCCTGTAATGGCGTATTCCAATCATTCAGCGTTTTAAACGCCGTCAAATCCTCTTCGGAAAGGACGTTTTGCAACATTTTCCGTAAAATCGGCAGGGTAACGCTATGGGTAGGGGAGAGCGCGTCGTCATCGACCAATCGCAAGGAAAGATAGCAATCCTCGGGATAGTAATACACGCGGCCGTTTTCCGATTTTTGCATGATCAATAAGTTTGCGGTGGTGTTGCCTTCCTGATAGGAAAACAGTACGCGTCCGTAATCGTCTTTTTCTAATTCATACATACGCGGATCGACAATAACTTCGGGGTTTATATAGAAAGAACCGTTTGCGTGCAGTAGGTTTGTGCAGGCTACCGTATACCAATCAGGGCGGTCGCCTTTGTATTTATACGAGCAACCGCTTACACACAGGGCGAAGATTGCCGTCAAGAAACAACAAAACCAAGTCTTTATTTTTCTCATAGCAGTCACCTCCTTATTCGTTCTCGGACTGCGACAGCGGCGTGTTCCAGCCGTTGCTTGCTTTCAAGGCTTTCATTTGCGCTTGGGGGGTGGAGATATCGTCCAATTCCACAATACAATCCAAGCCGTTATACGAGCCGTTAGGCTGTAAAATCGCTATCATATAAAGATAATAGACAATACTGCTATACCCTTCGTCTTCGGAGTAGCGAGGGGGGATATCATAGTCATCCCAGTGCCAATAATAGGCGTCGATGAAATACAATTCCCGTCCGTATTTGTCGGTGGACATCCAATATACTTTGAACTCCACGTCTACGTTGTCGACGTAATCGGGACGTAATTGATAGGATAAAACGTGACCGTTTTCTATCGCTTTTTGTCTGATTACCTCGTTCCATCGAATATTCGTATAACTAATATTACCATGGCGGCCGTTTTGGAGCCAAACGTGTTCGGTGATTATTCTAAACGAGGCGCTGTCGCATTTTTCTTCCTGCAAAGGCGTGTTCCAATCGTTGAGCGTTTTAAACGCCGTCAATTCTTCGTTCGTGAATGCGGCTTGCAATCGCTCTTGGATTTTTGCGCTGGTATACTCGTTGCCTTTAATCTCCTCGTAAGGAAGAATTTTGGAAAGGAAACAATCTTCGGGGTAATAATAGGCGGTGTCACCCTCTTCTTTTTGTAGAATAAGTACGTGCAAGGGCTCCGTAAAGTCACTCCAATGGGATTCGAAATACACGTACATGGTACGCCCGTTTGCGTCTTTTTCGATTGGATAAATAACGGGATCTTTAAAAAACGGACCGCCTTCGCCGCACCAATATCCGCGTGTATTCGGGATACAGTTGATAGCGGCGGTGTACGCGGCGCGGTATTTGCCTTTGTATCCGTTAAACGAACAACCGCTAAATAGGCTGAGAAAAACGGTGATCAGGACAAGAAAAACGGGTAGTAGTTTCTTTTTGCCTTTGCGCATGGTATTTTTCCCCTTTTTATAGTTTTTATCATTATAACATGGATGAAAAAGTTTGTCAATAGCAAGGTTTAATTTTCTCATAGCCCTTGACATAACGCGAAAATAGCGGTATAATAAAAAGAGAAGTATTTTACAAGGAGAGAATCATGAAACTGATTCATCATAAAGAGGGACAATATCCTTCGCAGGCGGATCCGTATTTGATCCAAGCCCAAGACGGGGGATTTTATATGTACGTAACGGGAACGGACGGTGTACACGCTTTTTACAGCGAAGAGCTCTGCGGAGAATATCAAGATATCGGCAGAGTATTTTTTGTGGAAGGCTATAAGGAATATTGGGCGCCGTCCGTGATTTATACGCACGGGAAATATTATATGTACGTGTCGTTTATGCCTGAAACGGAGTCGGACGTACATACGCAAACGATGCACGTGGCGGTATCCGATTCGCCCCGAGGCCCGTTTGTCGATCCCATTAAATTGATTGAGCCGTTTTCTATTGATTCGCACGTGGTGGAGAATGAAAGCGGTATGTTCATGTTCTATTCGGTGAACGATTATGAAGCGGAACGCGCGGGGACGTACATAGTAGTGGATAGAATGGAATCGCCTACGAAAATGTGCGGAAATCCCGTTGCGGTCGTTCGCCCGACGCTTGATGAAGAGATTTTTTGCCGCGACCGTTTTAAAAAAGGTCAGCATTGGCATACGCTTGAGGGCGCGTTTTATTTTAAGAAAGGGGACTACCAGTACCTAATCTATTCAGGGAATTGCTTCCAAAACGAGTATTATTACCTTGGCTATGCGGTGGCGAAAACGGCGGAGACGGATTTGACAAAGGTCGAGTTCAAGAAATATCCGAATGAGAACACGTACGCGCCGCTGATTGCGAAAAACGAGTTTGAGGCGGGTACGGGACATAATAGCGTTATCGAAGTAGACGGCGAATTTTATGCGATTTACCATGGTCGAGATATCGGCGTGAGCGGGAAAGGGGATAACGATACCCGTACGGCACGAATTTGTCGATTGGTGATCAACGGCGAGAAGATTACGGCTATCAGAAAAGAAAATTCATTATAAAAGGAGAAGGGGCAATGATTTTACAAAACGGCGATAGAATTGTGTTTGCGGGTGATTCCGTAACGGATGCAGGCAGGGCAAGACCGATTGGGGAAGGCGGCGGACTTGGCGACGGGTTCGTGCGCACGATTGAGAATTTTTTGAACGTGTTTTATCCCGAGCGTATGATGCGTGTCACCAATATGGGCGTGTCGGGGAATACGTCTAAGGATTTGTTGGCGCGTTTTGATACGGACGTGGTGGATTTGAAACCCACGTACGCCGTGATTTGTATCGGTTTTAACGACGTATGGCGTCAGTTTGATTTTCCTTGGATGATGGGGGATCACGTGCTTCTTGGCGATTATGAGAGTAATTTGCGCACGATGGTTAAAAAATGCGTCGGCGCGAATATTCAGCCGATTTTC
>JBGVQH010000098.1:0-2821 GCA_045127475.1 Candidatus Scatosoma sp. | reverse complement strand
CGCCCCACCCGGTTTTTTTAAAAAACGCAAAAAAAAAAAAAAAAAAAAAAAAAAAACACGACGGGGCAGGTATGCGTTGACCGAAAATTTCGGGGGTGCACCGCCCTTGCGTTTTTCATAGAGACTCTGTCCCGTTTGGGGCGAGATAAACAAAAGGGTTCCTTATAAGGAGAAATACTTATGAAAATTCGTTTAATATCGGGTACGGTATATATCGCAATTTTGGTTGCATTTTTCGCTTTAAAAATCGTCGTGCCTACGGTAAACGGCGTACCATACGGCGATTTTTGCTTTGACGCTTTGATTTATGCGTTTGCGCTGATGGGTACGTTTGAAATGCTGCGCGCGGTCAAGGAAAAGACCGCCAAGGCAGAACGGGGTATCGTGTATGCGTTTGCCGCGGCGACAATCCCTGCCGTGGCGGTATGTCAATGGAAATGGGGTAACGGTTGGACGGTAATCGGCGTGTTGGCGTTGGCGCTTGCCGTGGCGTTGCTTTCGTTGTTGGTGCTTGCGCATGAAAAGGTAACGCTGGAAAGCCTGGGGCTTTCGCTGTTCTCGGCGGTATATCCCACCCTACTGCTTTGCTTGTTGGTGCTGACCAACCATGCGGCGGGTGGAGCTAGACTTGCAAGATTTGCGCTTGATTCGCGCATTATGATTTTGTTTATCTTCGTGGTTTCCCCTTGCGCGGATTCGATTGCGTACGTGTTTGGTCGATACATGAAAGGGAAATTTCCTAAGAAAATGGCGCCGAAATTGAGCCCGAACAAGACGGTTATTGGTGGTATCGGCGGACTTATCGGCGGTATGCTTGGCGCGGTAGCGTTGTATTTCATCTATAACGCGTGCGTTGGCTCGTTTGACAAAATGGCGATTATATTGCCCGTTTATATCGGTATCGGCTTAGCGGCGGCGGTCGCTACGGCGTTTGGAGATTTGGTGGAAAGCAGTATCAAGCGCAAGGTGGGCTTAAAGGATATGGGCAATATTATGCCCGGACACGGCGGCGCGCTTGATAGGCTGGACGGTACGCTGTTTGCAACGGTAGTCGTATACGTTGCGTTTACGGCAATCCATTGGATTGCGTAATCGGTTTTCAAGGACGAAAAAATGAAACGGATTTCTTTAATCGGTTCGACGGGGTCTATCGGGCGGCAGGTCTGCTCGGTCGTGCGCCGTCATCCCGACAAATTTAAAATTGACAGTATCGTGGCAAATTCGTCAGCCGAACTGTTTTTACAGCAGGTAAACGAATTCCGTCCAGAATATGCCGCTTTGGCGGACGAAAAAATCGGAAAACAAATTGCCGATAAAATCCCCGCGGGCGTAAAGTTCGGCTACGGCGAACGAGCGGCGGAAGAGGCGATTAGCTACGGCGACGTGGCGTTTGTGGCGGCGACGGGGTTTGCGGGATTGAAATATTCGCTAAAAGCCGCGGAGTTGCGAAAAAATATCGCCCTTGCGAACAAGGAAACCCTTGTCTGCGGTGGCGAGCTGGTTATGCATAACGTGAAGAATGCGGGTGTGGAGTTGATGCCTGTGGACAGCGAGCATTCCGCCCTTTGGCAGGCACTCCATTTCCGTACGGACGCGCCCTTTAGACGGCTGATTATCACGGCGAGCGGCGGTCCTTTCTACGGGTACACCCCCGAACAGCTTGAAAAGGTAACGGCAAAGGACGCGCTCAAACACCCCACTTGGCAGATGGGCGCAAAAATCACGATTGACAGCGCAACCTTACTCAACAAGGGGTTTGAAGTGATTGAGGCAAAATGGCTGTATAGCGCACCTTTGGAAAAAATCCATACCATCGTGCAGCCCGAAAGCATTATCCACTCGATGGTGGAATTTGACGACGGCGGTATTTTGGCACAAATGAGTTATCCGACTATGGAATTACCCATACAGCTTGCGCTGACCTATCCCGACCGTTTCGATTGCGGATTAAAACCGCTCGATTTCGTTGCGCTTGGCGGGATACGTTTCTTACCTTTGGAAAGAAAGAGATTCCCGTGCTTTGATTTGGCTTTGACGAGCGCGGAGCTGGGGGATAATTATCCCTGCGCGCTCAACGGTGCGGGGGAGATTGCCGTGCGTGCATTCTTGGACGGACGGATAGGATTTACAAAAATCGCGGACACTATTGAGGACGCGCTGAAAAAGACGGAACGTGCAAAGCCCGAAAGCTACGGCGTACTTTCCGAAACGGATAGACGTGCCCGCGCGTTGGCAGAAGAATATATCAAAGGCATATAAAGGGGAAAGAGATTGAACGTAACAAATCTTTTGGCTAATTTAGGGGCGTTGCGCCCGTTGGGCGGGGTAGTGCTTGCCGTTGTAATCTTGCTTGCTATGATTACCATTCACGAGTTCGGGCATTACGTCGCGGGGAAAATTCTCGGTTTTAAAATCAACGAATTTTCTATCGGGTTCGGCCCCGCGCTCTTTAAAAAACGGAGCAAAAAAACGGGTGAGATTTTTGCCCTGCGCATTATCCCTTTGGGTGGGTATTGCGCGTTTGACGGCGAGGACGAATTTGAGGACGAAAACAAGGGAAATTCGGACGAAGAACCCTTTGAAGAATATAAAACGGCGGGGGACGTGTCGCAAACAAGCGAAAATTTAGAGGAAACGCCTGTTGAAAAGGAGGAATATCCCGAACCGAAAGGGGAGCGCTTTAACGACCAAGCTCCTTGGAAACGGATTATCGTTTTGATTGCGGGCGCGCTGATGAACTATTTGCTTGCCTTGACTTTAATCGTTATTATGTTTGCAAGTTTTGGCAGACCTGTATATATGGTGGAAAAGCAAAAACCGA
>JBGVQH010000097.1:0-14508 GCA_045127475.1 Candidatus Scatosoma sp. | reverse complement strand
CCAAATCCTTGCGGCTAGCCGTCATTTCAAACGACTTACCAATTTCAACTTCCGTCTGCGTATTGGTAATCGTGAACGGATGCTGGAACGTTACGCCGTCAGGGAATTCACCGAGCATTACATCGACGTTTTGAACGCCACCATTAGAGTTATACGAGTCGCCCGTGTAACCGATTGCAACGTAGTCTTCTGCAATAATCGTTACGTTTTCGTATACGCTGCCCGCATTATGGGAAATACCCAGGATATTATCAATCGTAAGACCAGTTGCATCCAACGTGATATTACGGAAGGTCGTTGCGCCATCATTACCGCTAATGATAAGCGTACCCATTCTCTTCCAAGACCAAGTGCTAGGAACAGCCGCTACGGTGATATTGATGTTTTCAAACGTAGTGTTAGGAGCAGAGTGAGCAAACAACGCAATGTAACTACCGTTGTTGTAGATGGTTCCCGACGCGGGAAGGCCATCTCTAAGATATTCTACGTTCGTAAAGTTCACGTTTTTAACGGTTGCCCCGTTCATGCTCCCGAAGATACCGCCGTCTGCTACGCGGATACCGTCGATCGTGTAACCATTACCGTTAAACGTACCCTTAAATCTGTTGGAAACGTCGACATTGTTGACGTAATCCTTAGGATAACCTGCCATAACAACGTCAGAATAATCGGCTGCATGCTCAATCGTAATGTCTTTTGCGAGCATGTAGTAACCAGTGATGTCACCCGTGTTTGCGTTAACAAGACCGCCTACGCCGAGCGCCTTCAAATCGTCAAGTGTTCTAATGTATTTCGTAATAACCTTTGCAGATACTGCGTAGCGCGCCGTAGACGTTTTAATTAAGAGGTTGTCGTATTCACCGCCGATTACGTTTGCAATAGCCGTATCACTCAGCGTGTAAACACCTTTATCGTCTGCATACTGTACGTTGCCCGTACCATCATACAAGACCGTACCGTTTAAGGTAACGCTTTGCACTTCGCCCTTCACGTCGTTATAGAGCGTCATGGTCTTGTTTTCGAGCAATATTTCAACCGTTTCGTCTAATTTTATCGCACTTACAACCGTCAACGTATACGTCGCCGTAACGTCGCCTGCCGTTGCCTTTACTGTGATCTTCGTGTTGTGTGCAACAGACTCATCAACCGATAACGTTGCACCATTACTCGTTGCATCTTCAATCTTAACGAGCCCGCCAAAATTGTCTTCCAAGATGTATTCAACTTCACTACCCGTGGTGTTGTTAACGCTAAGAGAAAGCGTTTCACCCGCCGCGATTTCCTTTTCCGTATTCGTGAAACGGAAGCTCGTTTCTACGTAATTTACGCCATCTTTTGCATCAAACATTTCAGCGGGAAGTCCGTCTGACGCTGCAGTGCTGGAGTCCATGCCGCCTGCCGAACCCAACAATTTAGAAGAGTTTACGTAAATCGTAACGTCTTCATATACGTCGCTTGCATCTACTTCAGCACCCAATACGTTGGAAACGTCTAAGCCCGCTGCGTCAATCATGATATTGCTAAAGCGGTTGCTGCCCTTGTTGCTAAGGAACAATAAGCTGGTACGTCCGTGATAAGCTTTGTTGATATATTCAGAAACTTGTATCGTAACGTTAGATACTTCTACGTTGACCGCCGTTCCACCGAGAATACCCGTATAGAAACCCCATTGCAGGTTGTTGTTCAAACCTTGACCTAACAACGAGTCTTCGGTTTTATCTTTATAGCTTATTACATTACCATTTTCATCCTTAACTTCATCCTTAGGAAATTGCGTGTAATCAGTATCAGTAGCGTTTCCGTATAAATCTTTATAGTAAACATTATTAAGGCTAGCACCATTTCCGTAGAACATTACGTTTTCAAAGTTGACGTTTTTAATTGCGCCATTTTGTACCGAACCAAAGATACCGCCTTCACCAACCTTCACGTTGGAAACCGTGTATCCGTTACCGTCGAACGTACCCTTGAAGTACGCATCTACGTAATAATTACCTGCCGCAAAATCAACGCCCGTTGCGTCAATATCGTTCGCCAGTACGTAGTAACCTTCTACATGTTTTCCTTCTACCGCGCCGTTACCGATAACGAAACCCGTATCAACAGTTTCGAATCCATTAAGCTTAAATTGTCCTGCTACGGCACCACCGACGCCGAGTTCTTTCAGCTCTTGCGCCGTCGTGATAAATTTCGTCGCACCGATTACGTCAAAGACGTAATTTACGCCGTTTGCATTATCACGGCAAACAATGACTTTCTTCGCGCCTGCCTGCAACGAGCCAACCTCTACGTTGACAAGTTTGCCGTTTGCATATGCGGTGTACGTTGCGTCAATACCGTCCACCGTAACCGTGTACGTGTTTTCTTTTACAAAGTTACCATACAAGGTCGTTTTAGTCGTACCGGAAAGAACATACGCATTTCTGCTTGCTTTTTCATAGTTGACGTTGATACCGTTCGACCATACAACGTTCAAGTTTGCTTTTTTGCTACTTACGTATACGTTATCAAAGCTTGCCGCTTTGCCAAACAAGTTCGACTGCGTCAACGCATTGTCCGTCGTGATGGGTTCAAAGGTTACGTTTTTAACCGTTACTGCGTTGCCAAAAATACCGCTTGCTCCTACGGTGAAGTTTTTCACTGTATAGTTGTCGCCGTTCAACGTACCCGTGAAGTTCGGGATAGCAAGCTCACCGTTGTTGCAGTTGATATCGCTTGCAAGCACATAATAACCGTCGTCGCTAAGGCCATTCAAATCCGCCAAATTGTCAACAATTCCATTTACTGCAAATACGTTGGTAAATTTAACAATCGTCGCGCCTTTTTTCAATTCTACAACGTACGTTTTGCCTGCCGTTAACGTTAATTCTTCCATTAAGGCTGCCGTAAATGTAGCCTTGCCACCGCTTACCGATACGCTGTTAAGTTTAACTACTCCGTCTGCATTCGTGAAGGTTGCCGTATACGTACCATCAACGAACGCCGCGCTTTCAAGCGTGGATTGTGCGTTTACTGTGACGGTCTGTTTTACATTTACCGTCGTCGAGCTTGCGTTTGCATTTGTAAGAATGCCTTTAATACCCGTCTTAAAGGCGGAAAGATTTCTGGTGGTTGAATCACCTTCACCGTAATTATTAACACCCCAATACGTACAAATATCCAGGAATTCCTGACCGTATTTCTGAACATAGGTTTCATTGTTGAAGACGCCGGTCGTAGTAAGTCCAGCTTTCCCAACAGCCCCAGTGTTCTCGCCGAAAACGTACAACATGATATAGAGCGGGGTCAACTTTTCCAACTTCATGTTCCAATAATAGGTTTCATAGTTGGGATCGTTGGGATCCAACGCCGCAATACCCTGATCGATCAGGCTCATCCACGTTTCCAAGTCTGCTACTGAATAGTAGGTATTGCTTGATCCTTTCGTCCGCAAGCTTACGTCGTTCCAAATGGACGAGTCGCTCGAACCATTTTGTACTTGCGTTAAGGTATATTGATTTAAAAACCCACCAGTATTCTTATTATTATATTTTGCCGCCCAAGCTTTCCATTGAGTATAATATGCCTGCATATTTGCGGCGCCTGCACCGTATGCACCAGCAAAGTAGGAGTCAATCCAAGCGTTCCATTCTGCGTCGCTAGGGTCCGCTTTATACGCTAACTTGGATATGACATAGTGTTTCAAACGGCTGAAGTTCACTTTGGAACCCATCATCTGATTGAACATGGAATAAACACCAAGATCTTTCGCAATGCCGTAGTTTACGCGAAGTGCGTCAATCGAATCGTAAGGCACGAAGAACTGCGTTGCCATACCGTAATATCCCCACCAGAACAAATCAATGTTATTATTCTTTGCAAGAGTAGAGAATTTCCCCAGGTTATCGTAAATACCCTTGTTTATATTACTATCTTCTGAATTGATACCAACGGTATAGTCGCCCGCCGATTCTGCAAACCAAATTTCGATATGCTTGCCGTTCGCAGACAACTTCGACGCATAGTTTGCCGTGCTCGTAGGAGCAGCAGCCGGCTTATGATAGAAAAGCGACGCAATTCTAAACGTATCTTTACGAGGGTCGTCTGCAGCAAGAGATGATCCATCTTCACCAAATCGAGATTCTACCTCCGCGGCAACGTCCAATAAGAATTCAAGCAAGTTATCCGAAGGATTTCCATGAGTGGTACAACTATCACATTCGCACCAAATTCTGTGGTCCATGATCGAGAAACCAAGACGATCTCTGTCGGTATGTTGCGCCAATTCTTCTTCCATTTCATCTGCCACAACGTCAATCATGGCTTTACGAGCAGTATCATCACCGTGTGCCGTATAGCAAAGCTCTGCCATGATCCAATCCGTTGCGTCCGTATGGGGATCGTCTATCTTTTTGTACGTACCCGTATAAGTAACAAAACCAAAAAATTCGCTTTTTGTTATTTTAGTCGTAGCGTACCAATTACACCAAGGATCATTTACGTGATCACTATAATTATGCCCCGTATTTTTAGATGTATTCGAACTCGTACCCGCATTAACAACGTATACGGTATTGTGCGCAGTACCTTTATGGTGTGAACCACTATTTTCCTCTTCTTCCGTGATACCCAAAGCAATCATATCATGGGTATACGATTGCATTTTATAATCGTCCATAACGCCGTCGCTACGCAAGTCGCCCTGAATTACGTTATATTCGATTGCGGGCACGTACTCCGCCTCTGTTACAACGACATCTACATCCGCATTGTACGTATACGCATTTTCCATGGCAAAATTGTAGCCAACCAAATCGCCAAGGAAGTATTGTACACCGTAGTAAATCGATTCGTTAGCTACGCTACCGCGAAGGTATACGTTGTCGTCTACCAAAAATACTTGGGATGCCGTTTCTTTGCCTTTGACATCTATGGAAAGCGTCGTGTTCGCCGTAGCAAAATCGGTTTCACCGACGGATATGTATTTAGCGCCGTTCAGCTCGTCTTCGGTAACGATGGGCAATTCTACCCCCGTTGCTTCAAACAAAACTTTCTGCAGTTTTTCCGCCGCCGCTCTTTCAAACGTAGCTTTGGAAGAATGACCGCCCGCCGCGAAATCATTATCATTTATGCTAGGCGCATTTTTCGCTGCTTCCGTAATCAAAATCTTATATTCGGACGAGTTTTTGTATTCCGTCGTCGAAACGTTTTTCGAGATGGAAAGTTCTTTGCCGTTAAACGTAACGGACGCAGTAATAACCGCGTTGCCTGCCTTATTCGCAGTCAACGTCGTGTTATTATTGGTTACGCTGATAACACCCAAATTCTCCGACGTATACGTAATCGTCGGGAAGAACGTTTTGCCCGTTTCAGGGTCTGTGAGTTCGTCCGCCGCATCGGGAACAAGCATGCCGCCGATGCGAATTTTTGCAAATTCATCCGACGACGCATTCAACGAGTTGGAAATCAACGAAAGCCCTTCGGCGTCGCTTTCGTTTGCATACGAAATCATGCCCTCGTCGTTAAATACGAGTTCTACCTTCGTTTTGCTTACAATGTTACTAATCAATTCGGTTGCCTTTTCAGGAGCTGCAAGATATTCCATATAGGCCGTGTAACCGATACTACGCGTTGCCGTGTTTTCGGTGTAGTAAACCGTATTACCGTCTGTTACGTAGCTACGCGCAACGATGGGACGGTTATAATAGCTTTCCGGCAGGTCTTTATTATTTTCAACCGAACCAACCAAAGCACTGGTCCACCATTCATCACCGTTTTCATCCGCCAACTGCCAGCTGTCCGCCTTAGAGTCCAAAACGTTCTTCGTTGCGTGCGTTAAAGGTTCCGAACCGAGCATGTCGGCAGGGATCATCAACGTACCGTATCTAAGATCACCCGTCAATCCTAACGCATCAATCGCTGCTTCCGCCTTGTCGGTAAGCGTCGTCTTGAAACGAATACCACTGGGCGACGTGTTTCTGATAGATGAAGTTTCATCAATTTTGAAACCCGTTACGACTTTATCCGAATAAACCGGACCATTTGCCGCATACGCCGTTTCCTGCTCTGAACGCATAAACGAAACACCGCTTACAACGCAAGCTGCCGAGGCACAAAGTGCCAAAGAAATAATCGTCTTTTTAATATTCTTTTTCATCTCTGCTCCTCCTTTACTGTTCCCAACCGCCGGGCGTCCCCTCTTGGTTGTCTGAATTCGACATCGTAATTATATCCTCTTGCTTGAATAAAACTATCGACATCTTCAGCTCTTCGTAGTTGTTCATCATCAATACCTCCATGTTTTGATGTGTACTGTTATAGTGCCAAAATTTTTATTTTTTTCTAGTAATGTTCTTTTTGTGGTTTGTGAAAACAAACCACAAGGACGCGTCCTTGATTTTTGAAACTCTCTTGTTATTTCCTATTTTGCTTAAAAAATCAAACAATCTCGCGCCGAATTTTGCCCTTTTGCCTACCTTTGCAATATTGCTCTTTTTTCGCTTTTTTCTTGCGTTCTAATTTTATTATATAATGTGAGCGCGCGTGTAAAAGGATAAATAGCGGCAAGTTAAATTATACCATAATATTGCTATTTTTAATTATACCGCCCCCAACCCTCGTTTGTCAATATTCTAAAATTGCAAAAAAGTGCTCTTAAATATCATCATTCTTATTCGTTTTTTTAGCAAAAAATAAACAAAAAAAGCACAGAATTTTTCCATGCTTTTCCAATCCTCTAAAACGAGATTTCATTCATTCAAAGAAACTTAAAGGCTTTTTAAATGAATTCGGAAACAAGGAAACCCTCTATTACAAAGACGCCCAGTGATTCCACCCAAATCCTATTCAATTTATAACCTGAAACAAGCAAAACAATCCCCCGATAGCAGGTAATATAACCATAAAAAAACGGTGGGAGTTTATTTCCCACCGCTTGATTATCTGCCATTATATGCCATCGCTAACAAATCAAACCATTGTAAACTGCTTGAATAACACACTCCTTTCTCCTGTCAAGAGTCTTTCGCGGCATAAAACGCCGGTTTTAGCACGATTTTATATAAGGCAGATATTTATTCAAGGTAAAAAGAAAAGCGTTCCTACGATAAAAGGAAACGCCTTAAAAAACATTTTAGAAAATGAAACAACCCAAACCGTCCACCCTCTAATTGAGGGGTTCGATTTAGGTTGTTAGTGGTGACCCGTACGGGTATCTGCCGTTTCTCATGAATGAGAACTCTCGGCAGGGCATCGCAAGCACGGCTTGCTCGCGCGAACCTGATGGGTTCGTCCGACGGAAGCACGCAGCAAAAAAAGCACAGGACAATTCCTCTGCTTTTTTGCTGGTGACCCGTACGGGACTCGAAGCCTACTAATAAACCTCTGAAAACCTTTAAATTAAAGGCTTTCAGAGGTTTTTGTCCAAATACTGTCCAAAAACAAATTTTCTTTATACTTGCAATAGTAAAGTAGCTATCACTGACGCAAAACCATGGTTACAACTTGCTTTCGCTTGGTCGTGTTCCCAAAGGGTACCCGTCTTTTTCGACATTTCATAGAAATATTCAACGGCTTCGTTTAAAACCATATCGTATTCTTTTTGCTCGTACAGCCAAAAAAGTCGCAAATAATTGCCGATAAATACATTGCTTTTTCCTACGTAATCAAAGCCACTCTTTCGATTCGGTCCAAAATTTTCTTTAATGAACGCAGCATAATTGTCGTCTTCGATAATATGGAAAAACAAGGCATAGTATTGGCAAGTTTCGCTAATATGGTCTGTAAACGGCACAATTTTACCATCTACAACTTCTCCGTTATCCACAAACAGCTTGCCGTTGAAGGCATATCGCACAACCTGCTGTTTTATATATTCCGCTTGCCCAAGCAGGTTCTCGTCCGCGTATAACTCCCCCGCAGCTTTCAGCATAGCACTATACACCATATTCGAGGGGAAATTGACCCCTTTTACATAATCAAGCGTATTCGCAATACTGTGTTCGACAAAAATCCAGCTTTGCAGATTTTCGAGTAAACCGTAGCTGCTTTTGAATTTCTCAAAATACTCAATAACACCGTAAACTTTCTCTTTGGCTCTATCGATAAGTTCCCTATCTTGTGTTCTATCAAAATAATCCTTCAATTCCACAACGTACCACATTGCCCAATTCGGGATAAAGGAATCTATATCATGCTGAGAAGGGAAACACATGGGAAGCATACCTTTGGGAAGCTCTTCCGTTTTTGAAAGAATGAAGTTTTCCAAAAAGTTTCTCTCTACCTTATTCTCGCCTGTAAAAAAGCGCTCTGCTTTTGCCGTGAAATAAGAATCGCAAAGCCATCCCGCCCTTTCGCGTCCTGCACAATCCGTGAAAATATCCACGGCATTTTGTGCAAAAGTATTTTTTGCCGCCTCGATAATGGACGCTATTTTTTCATCCCCTGCATAATCAAAACGAAATTTTGAATTTTCGTATAAAACAAGCGAAGGCTTTACTGTAACCGCACCTTTATAAATTACCTTAATATATTTCATCGTATACGGTTCAGCGGAAAGATGCTGATAACGTCCGTTTTTGCAAGTATATACAAACAAATCGTTACAATCCGAACGCCTAAAATTCCACTTTCCGTCGTTTAAAATTTCATCGAAAACAATATAAACTTCGCTTTCGCCTTGACTTTCCACGTCTACGCTTAAAAAACCCGTTTTAATGCAAGGCAGCGAAAAAAGTATTTCCTTATACCCTTCTTTCAGGGTTAAAAAGTCCTTTTCTATGCTAAAACAACCCTCAGGCGTTACGTATTCGGGAATATCCTCCCACCACGGTTTCGTCAATAAATCAAAACCGACAAACGGCTTCTCCTCGAACCTTTTAAAATCCATCTGTTGATAGCTTGCCGTGTCGCCGATTCCCTCTAAAAGAATAGGCGCGTCCACTTCATAGGTTTCTATTTCCGCATACTTACTTTCCGCAAGCGTTTGCTTTTCCACAAATCCCCTTTGACGGCTATAACGACATGTCTTTTCATCTCGCAATAAATCCACTCTGCAAGAAAAATCCTTGCTTGCATAGACAAGATTTTTGCCGTCATACAGCTCCGCGCCAAAGAAAGGCAGTTGAAAATCGCACATATACACGGGAACGCCGTGTGCAATCACCTTGATTTCGATAAAGTTCGCACCGTCCAAGAATAAGACTTTTTTTCTGGAATACCCAGCCGCCGTGCGTTCAGGTCCATAGGCGACAAATTTGCCGTCAATCCATACCTGGTAGTTGTCTACCGCACAAATTACCATTCTATCAACCTGCTTTTTTAAGGCGATATAGAAGTTTTTTTGTTGATTAATCGCTTGTCTATCGCCTGCCCAAATGAAATCCATAAATTACTTATCCGCCTTTGTGAAAAACCACTTTTTGCTGCCATACATATAATCGATTTGATTGCTTAAATTCAAGCCTACGTGCATCAACAACGCGCCTGAATAAATCTTTCCGCTTTCCTCTTCCTTATAATAGGCGTTTTCCTCCAAGCCCTTCAATTTCAAAATGAAATTTTCGGGGATGCGTTGTTCCAAACAAACCACCGTCAATAAGCACTGTGATTTATCCTCGCTGACAAATTCCCAAGCCACTTTACTCCCCTTATCAAACGGCGAAAGCACTCGATACAAATCCCCAAAATGAATTAAATCGTAATACTTATGATACTGAGCGATATGCCCTTTAAACTCCGCCTTTTGTTCCTCCGTTAATTTTCTAATATCGAGTTCATACCCAAACGACCCCCAAAGCGCAACGTCCGCTTTCGTACCGTAAAAGGCACGAGGATAATCGGATACGTGTGCCCCCATTGAAGAGGCAGGATAACAAAGCGACGTACCAAATTGAATGGAAAGCCTATCGATAGCGTCCGTATTGTCGCTCGTCCAAATTTGCGGTGAATAATAAAGCATGGCTGGATCAAATCTGCCGCCGCCACCCGAACAGCTTTCCAACAAAATATCGGGATACTTCGTCGTTAAACGGTTCATTAAATCGTAGGTACCGAGGATGAAACGATGGAAAAATTCTTTCTTTTGATCGGCAGGCAGGACAGCGGAATCCGCGTCTGTAATATAACGGTTGAAATCCCACTTTACGTAATCGATTTTATTTGCGGAAAGAATCGCGTCAAGCTGCGCCCAAATCAAATCCCTGACGTCTTCTCTTGACACGTCCAAGACGTACTGCGTTCTGCCCAACATGGGCGCTCTATCCTTGGCGTGCACACACATATCGGGATGAGCCCTAAACAAATCGGAATCGGGAGAGATCATTTCAGGCTCGAACCAAATGCCAAATTTCAGCCCTATTTCATGCACCTTGTCAATAAACGGCGTCAAACCTTCTGGAAATTTCTCTTCGTTTACGAACCAATCCCCAAGCGAGGATTTGTCGTCGTTTCTATGCCCAAACCAGCCGTCGTCCATGACGAGCATATCAATCCCCAAATCCTTTGCGGCTACCGCAAAATCGAGCAATTTCTCGCTGTTGATATCAAAATACGCCGCTTCCCAGCTGTTGATAAGAACAGGGCGTTTTTCGTACTTATGTTTCCATTTGATAAGGTGCTTATTGTAAAATTTGTGGAAAGTGCGGCTCATTTCTCCTAACCCGTTTGGCGAATACACGCAAACGGCTTCGGGCGTATAAAACGTCTCCGCAGGGCGCAATTTCCAAGAGAAATGGTTGGGGTTGATACCCATAATCAGTCTTGCGGAATCGTTGTAATCACATTCGACCAAAGCCGAGAAATTCCCCGAATAGACCAAGTTAAAGCCATAGGCATCGCCACGCTCTTCATCCGCCTCTTTAGACACTAATGCAACGAACGGATTTTGACAATGGCTAGAAATCCCCTTATTGCTCTCCACGCCTTGCAAACCGTGTGCTAAGGCTCTTCTTTCAATCTTGCGCTCGAAATAATGCCTACCGTAGAGGGAAATCAAATCGAAATCCATCGTCGGGAAATCATTACAAAGGCTGAACGCTCTTTCAACGTACATATCCTTATCGGAATTATTTTTAATTTGCACGCTTTTGGTCATAACACCCAACGTTTCAAAGACGGTATATACAAGGGTTACTTGTAAATTTGTAACCTTGTCCACCATCGTGATTTCAAGCGTGGTTGCCTCGTCTTTTTCAGCAAAAGAGGCAGGCATGTCTTTGATGAACGGCTTTCCTTTATAAATTTTATGTGACAAATATCGCAAATCCGTCACGCTGTCGCTGTTATGATTTCTTACCTTAATTGCAGAAATTCTAAAATCTCCCGCCCCATCACAACCGTACTCAATAGGCGCAGAATCGGGCGCAAAATCCCCCTCGCCCATTACGGAATCCGCAGGAGAAAAAGAAGCGTTTTTCGACCTAATCGTAAATCCCTCTACCATATTTTCGGGTATTTTTCTTCCATAATAATAATTAAGAAGATATCCTCCCTCATATATCTTGATGATGTAGCTGGAAATGCTTGTGTCCAATTTAAAAGTCTTAGATTGTTCATTAAAAATAATTGCCATATTTACCCCTTAAAATTTGCAAACCGAGGTCATTTCGTCCCATCTTGCAAAAGTAACTGCTTTTTTGGGTTCTACTTCGAAATCTGCACAATTTAACAATTCTTCTTCTAATTCTTCTATCTTATTTTTCTTGCCGTCAAGATACTCTTCTAAAAGCGCTTTACCGTTTTTCAAACGCATAATCACACCGCCGATGCGCACGTCTTGTACGTTAAAACCGTGCGGTTTATTTTCCAAGTACCATTGCGCTCTAAAAGAGCGATAAAACGCCTCTGTCTTTTCAACAACTTCCTCGTATCGACAAAGCAACGCTTGCAATGCCTTCTTATCCCCTGCTTTGTAGGCAGCACGTGTTTGAATCCCCAAAGCCCCTTTTACCGCCAAGACTTCGCACAGAGCCTTTAACGTCTTAAACAGAAACCCGAACTCGGAACGTTCGGCAAGTTTTGCCAAGTTTTGAGCGCATTGTGCATACTCTTCCTCACAAGAATCCCATATCGCCGAATCCATAATCCCTGCAAGAGGGTCGTTATACAACATATACTTATCGGGTTTACATGTCCGTTCCTTGCCGTTATAGGAAGAAACAGGCAAGTCCACCCACATAAAATCATCAAAAGCGATACCGCATTTTTCTTGGAATTTTGCTTTTATTAAGCTTTCGTCGTGATTGCCTTTTGCAAGCTCGGATGCGTAAAACAAGGACGGAAGCAATGCAAATCGGCTGCACTCTCCGCCGTTATCTCCCCACAGCGTCAGCATAACGTTGGAAACACCGTGTTCCATACAGCTTTCAAAAGCCGCTTTCGTGGTTTCCATACTATACACGTTGTGAGGTGCGAAGCCCGTCCAACTCCACAAGCCGCCCGCAAACCAAGCGTCTTTACAAAGCTGTTGATTCTTTATTATTTTTTCATCGTAATTTTTCTTTTCCGTGGAATAATAATCCCAATAAATAAGCTGCACGCTGCTAGGGATTTTCGCCTGTACCTCCGCAAAATTATCCGCCTTTTCATCGAGCAGATTAAAAAACATATCCGACCACATCAGCATGGTAAAACCATATTTTTCACCGATTGCAGACACTCTGTTCAAATGGCTTAAAAACAACTCTGTTCTATCCACATTGCCGTGGAGATTGAAATATCTTCCCCGTCCCATCATAAAGGCTTCGTCCATGCCGATATTGATTGTTTTTGTGGAAAAACACTCCGCTATCGTTTGAAAACACCTATCAATAAGGGTGTAAACGTCTTCGTTGTCGATAAGTAAAATATCGTCCGTATCATTGTAGGGACGGTATTTCGGCCAACGAAAAATTTGGTTTAAATGTGCAAGCGTTTGAATACACGGAATGACCTCCATTCCGCTCTTTTTTGCATATTCGTCGATTTCTTTTAACTCTTCTTTGGAATAACGCCCTCGCAAATACCCAAAGTACGGCTCATCCGCAACCTCGTAAGTATCTTCCATATATAAACACAAAGTATTATAACCCAAGTCTGCCGTTAAGTCAATCCACTTTTTCAAAGTTTTTACGTTCATGACCGCATTTCGAGAACAATCAATCATCGTCCCAAAACGCTTAAACTGAACTTGATTTTTCATAACCTTACCTTTTCTCCACAAGTATATTGTATATGTTATCAATTTGCGCTTGCGTAAGCCCAATATCCAACAAATATTTTCGCGTGTTATACGCCAAGGAATCCTTTTCCCCACTGTAATTTTTCATCTTATTCACCAAGGGCAAAAACGCCTGCTTATGCATCCAAGACGGCTTTGAATCGTCAAGCCCCGCAAAATAGGAAATATCATACTCTCGGCACAAATCCTCTTCGCTCATACCGCATAATGCACCCAACAAAAAGGCTATCGTGCCCGTCCTATCCCTACCGATGGCACAATGGAAATTGATTGGATAATTATTTTCGTCCGCAAATACGGACATAATTTCCTTGATGGCAACCGTCTGATTTTCAATTTTACCGTTGCCAAACTCAAATATCCCCATACCGCTATATGCGTATTGAGGACAGGAAATATTGATATACTTGACTCCGCTGATGATAGGTCTATTGTGCGTTTCCGTTTCCGCACGCAAATCCAGCTCCGTTTTGACGTTTAACTCGTTGGTAAGGTATTCGATACCGTCCTTAGAAATATTATCCAAAGTAGCCGAACGAAAAAGTAAATTCTGCCGAATATATCCGCATTCTTCTCCGTTCTCGTCATAAACGGTCCAACCACCCATATCACGGGAGTTGGCAACGCCACCTATATACACCGTTCTAACCATTTGCTCAGTTGTAAAAGTAAACACGTCGCTTTTGCCGTGCGTATTTTCAACCTGCCAATAATATGCCGTGTTTGCGTTGAATCCACGGATAGATATACTATCTCCCTCGCATTCATAACGAACCGCATCAGACATATCCGCATTCTTGGACAGCATAAACGTATCGGCATTGCCCGACCATTTAAAATCAATATAGCAAGGCTCGTAATGCACCCAGCCGTCTTCGTGATAGCTATCACATAAATCGGTCGTCCACTTTTGCAAAAGAAATTCCCGCAGCTCCGTATTGACGATTTCGACCTGCGTTTCTCCGTTTGCCGGTGCGATACATTTTATAGAATTAGCGGACGAGCAAGCGGATAAAACCGCCGCTAGTACCGCTAATCCCAAACAAATTGTCTTTTTAATTTTTCTCATAAAACAAACTTTAACGTAACAATTTCGTAAGGCTTGATGGATAACTCTACACTATCACTGGCAAACGCTTGCTCGGAAATACGATTTTCCAACAAATCGCATTTATACCCCTCTTGATATGTAAACCCAAGCCGTAATTTTGCCTGCGTTCTTATGCGTTGTGTTTCGTATAATCTCACGATAACGCCCTTCCCGTCCTCAGACATTTTCACCGTGTCGATAACGATGTTCGGGCTTTCACACG
>JBGVQH010000096.1:0-3863 GCA_045127475.1 Candidatus Scatosoma sp. | reverse complement strand
GTTATATGCGCCCGCTCGTCAACGCGGGTTGCGTGTATATCGGTATGCCCCCTCTGTACAAGGTTTATAAGGGCGACAAAGTCGAATACGCGTACGACGATAAAGAACTCAACGAAAAGATTGAAAAAATCGGGAAAGGATATCAGCTGCAACGCTATAAAGGTCTTGGTGAAATGAGCGCGGAACAGCTGTGGGAAACGACGATGAACCCTGCTACCCGCAACCTCATTCAAGTTACCGTAGAGGACGCAGCAAAGGCAGAACGCATGATTACGACGCTCATGGGTGATAAGGTAGAGGGCAGAAAGGAATTTTTGGCAAAATACGCCAACTTTAATAAGCGCGACACCTTTATCGACAAGATTGAAAAGAAAGATGACAAGGAGGCAGAATAATGGCGAAAAATAAAAAAATCGAACCTGAAAATATCGAGCCTACCGGTCAATTATTTGTCGAACCGCTTGAAAAGGTATTGCATTCTTCCATGCTTCCGTACGCGGAATTCGTTATTCTCGACCGTGCGTTGCCGCGCGTAGAGGACGGCTTAAAGCCTGTACAAAGACGTATTTTGTATACCATGCACGAAATGGGCTTAACCCCTGACAAGCCGCATAAAAAGAGTGCCCGTATCGTCGGGGACTGTATGGGTAAATTCCACCCCCACGGCGACAGCTCGGTATATGATGCAATGGTGCGTATGGCACAGAACTTCAATATGGGCAAAACACTGGTTAACGGGCATGGTAACTTCGGTTCGGTGGACGGCGACCCTGCGGCGGCCATGCGTTATACCGAGGCGCGTATGGAGCCTTTGGCACTCGAGCTTTTGCGGGATATTGACAAAGAAACGGTCAGCTTTTCCTTAAACTTTGACGACAGCTTGAAAGAACCGGACATTTTGCCCGGACGTTTCCCGAACCTGCTTGTCAACGGCGCATCGGGTATTGCAGTCGGTTTGGCGACGAATATCCCCACGCACAATTTGGAAGAAGTTATCAACGGCGTTGTGGCGTATATTGACAATCCCGCCATTTCTCTGGAAGAGATGATGGAACATATTCCTTGTCCCGATTTCCCCACGGGCGGTTTGATTATCGCCAACGAGTTAATTCAGGCGTATAAAACGGGACGGGGTAAAATTACCTTGCGCGCGAAGATTACGGCGGAAAAGCTGGACAATGGCAAGACGAATTTGGTGATTACCGAATTGCCTTACCAAGTCAATAAAGCCCAACTCTTAAAAAAAGTGGTGGAACTGCGCGAAGAAAAGAAAGACGAGCTCGCGGATTTGGATTACGTGCAGGACGAATCGGACAGAACGGGTATGCGCGCGGTGATTCGTATCAAGAAAGATGCGGATGTGGACGCGATTTTGAAATGCCTGTACAAATATACCGATTTGGAAGTAACGTTCGGTATCAATATGGTCGTGATTGCGGACGGCAAGCCCCAACAGCTTGGCTTGATGGATATTATCCGTCATTACGTAAAATATCAACAGCAAATTGTCAAACGCCGAACGTTGTTTGATTTAAAGCAAGCGCAACAACGCTGTCATATTTTGGAAGGCTTGATTATCGCCGTACAGAATATCGACGAAGTGATTGCCATTATCAAAAAATCGGACAGTACGGCGGACGCAAGAACGAAACTTATGGAACGTTTCGAGATTTCCGCCGAACAAGCGCAGGCGATTTTGGATTTACGCCTTGCCCGTTTGACAAAACTCGAAATTTTCAAGCTTGAAGAAGAACTGAAAGAGCTGAAAAAGCTTATCAAAAAACTGACGGCAATTTCTAGAAGCGGGGATTTGCAGTTGCAGGTAGTAAAAGAAGAGATTACCGAAATTAAAAACGCTTATCCCACGCCGAGAAAATCCAAGCTCGTGTTTACGCGTGAAGAGGCGGACGGAGCTTTGGCTGCGTCCAACGAAAAGAAAGAGGGCGTGCGTTGCACCCTTGCGTATACGGCGGACGGCAAATTTAAGGTATTGACGGGTAAAAACGTAGACGGTCTGACAAAGCCTGTAGACGGCAGATATAAACCGCAGGCGATTGTCTTGAAATGGATAGAAACCGTAACGGATAAGAGGATATTTGCCTTTACCGACGCGGGAAATTGTCATAAATTAGACATCAGCGACGAAAAATTACAATGCAAGCTTACCGACGAGGGCGCGTCTTTGCGTGATTTGGCGAAAGATGCCGACGTGGGTGAAAAGGTCGTTGCGCTCTTTGAACTCGGCGAACGCATGCCGTATGGGCATTTGATGTTCTTTACCAAAAAAGGCATGATTAAAAAGACGGACTGGGCGGAATACGAACAGCGGAAAGACAGCTTTCAAGCCGTGAAGTTGGGTGATGGGGACGAGGTGCTTGCCGTTGAAGAGGATACCGGTGAAGAAGATACGATTATTATGGTTACCAAAGACGGTATTTGTCTGAATGCGACCAAAGACGATATTCCCGTGCAGGGTAGAATTGCAACGGGTGTGCGCGGTATTCAGCTCCACGACGGCGACGAGGTCGTATTCATGTCGCAAATTAACGGCGAGGGAGAAATTATTATTGCCACGGATGAGGGCAAGTTCAAGAGAGTGATTTCTTCGCAGATAGAGCCGTCTAAACGCTATCGCAAAGGCTCGATTATCGTAGGTTTGCGCGACGGAGCTAGCGTGCTTTCGGCAAGCTACGTTACCGTGCCGTATATGCTTGCAGTGATAGAAAAAGGGAATATTGTTTCCGAGCTCTCCAGCGAAGAAATCTTTATTTCAGTGCAGAGCGCAAGGGCGAAAAAGATAGCTAGATATGCGGAAGATAGTGTAAAAGAAGTAATTCCGATGCCCTATAAAAAAGCCGATTAAAATCGGAGGCGAAACGGATAAAATCAGTTATAATCCACGAAAAACCGACATAATATATTTCGTAAACCATTACGGAGGTTGGGGACTTTGTGGGAATATATTGAAGAACGTGTAAGAAGATGTGCGGAATATATCGTGGCGACGGGTTGTACCGTCCGTGCGTGTTCCGCACATTTTTCTATTAGCAAATCAACGGTACATAAGGACGTAACGGAGCGTTTGCTCTATATGGACGGGGATTTATACGAAGAGGTGCGAAAGGTTTTGAATTTCAATTTAAGCGAGCGGCATATTCGCGGTGGTATCGCCACGCAAAAAAAATTCAATCAAAAAACGGAGAAATGAGAAATTAAGTCGGCAATTTTGTCGGCTTATTTTTTACCATTTTACATTTTGGTTTTGCCGAATACTTGAATTTTCCTTTTGAATGTGCTACAATAATAAAAGAAATCGGCTTGGAGATTTACTATGAAGAAAATAGCGGTTATCGGTTTGGGTATTATCGGAGGTTCTATCTGTGCGGCGCTTATGAAAGCAGGCTTTGCCGTAGACGGCACGGATATAAACGAGGAAAATATTTCCTATGCCGTAAAAAAAGGATATATTCAAAAAAAAGCGGACGATTTATCCGTTTACGACGTGGTTTTTATCGCCGTTCCGCCCGCTGCTACCATTTCCCTGTTAGAAAACACACAATTTAAAGATGGTGCTCTTGTCGGCGATATTTGCGGAGTGAAAGAGGTTATTGAAAAGGCGGTGTATGCAAAGCCTCGTAATTACCGTTACGTGGGTATCCACCCGATGGCGGGTAAGGAAACGTCAGGGATTCGCTCGGCGGGTGCAGATTTATTCCAAAAGGCAAATTTGATTATCGTTCACGCCAAGCAAACCCAAGAAAAAGACGTGGACGAAATGAAAGAATATGCCAAAGCTATGGGCTTTGGACGGATTGTAGAATGCAGCGCCGAGGAACACGATAAAAAAATTGCGCTCACCTCGC
>JBGVQH010000095.1:0-7041 GCA_045127475.1 Candidatus Scatosoma sp. | reverse complement strand
ACAGACCAAAATGAACGAACAAACCGAAGCCAAGTTTTTCAAAATCTTCTATGTATTGATAGGAACGCATACTTTTTCTCCTGTTATTTTGTTATCGTTTGTTACATATCGTAACGCTTTAACATATTATAACAGAATTTTTTGGCTTTGTCTATACTCTAACTTATCTTTTTTCTTCATTTTTTTAGCATTTTTTTATCTTTTCTTTCTATTAGTAGGCTTACAAAAAAAAGAAACTTTTTTTGCGTGATTTTTTTGGATATTCGCATAAAAACAGTTGATATTCGGCAAAAAATATGCTATACTACATAAGCAATTAAATGTTTGGCCTTATCGTCTAGCGGTTAGGACGGCGCCCTCTCACGGCGCAAACTCGGGTTCGAGTCCCGATAAGGTCACCAGCAACAACCTAAATCGAACCCCTCAATTAGAGGGTGGACGGTTTGGGTTGTTTCATTTTCTAAAATGGTTTTTAAGGCGTGTTCTTTATGTAACGCTATTTTCTTCATAATAAAATTCACTTTAATCAAACCAAACGCCTTGACAACAAAATAAAATATTTAGTACAATATGTATACAAATAATTTGGGAGAGAAAAATTCTATGTTCTACACTAAAAAGGAATTAACAACAATCATAGAAAATAACGGTTTACATTTAATTGAGTGTGATACTTTTTCAAAATTAGGAATCGTTGTTTTAAATGGTTTGGATATAATTCCCCTTATTACATACGCACAACAAAATAGTATTAAGCATATTTTTTATAGGTATCTTTATAGTGATAGAGAATTTTTTCTTGTAGATATGGAACATTCAACAGGATATATATATACAATCGCCAAAGAAGAAATTCTTTTAAACAATAACAAGATTAACAAATTGGATTTTACAAAGCCTGCCCTTTTGGAAGTATTTTGTTTGCACAATGGTGTTTGTATAATGATGAATTTTGAAGCACCTTGGATGGAAGGTTTGCTTAAGAAAGAGGATTACTTGGAAATGTTAAAGAAAAAATATACAGACCTATTAAATGTTCAACAAAAAAAACAAGAGGAATATGAAGAGAGGATTAAATCAGAATTAAGAGAGTTCTTATTAAACAACAAAGAATTTCAGATGTGCACTAATCAAAATTTAAGAAAGGCATTTTTTGATAAGGTTATTCAACAAAAGGAAAATGAAAAATTTAAAATTCCTTTTACGAATAGTAATGGGCGGTTTAGTTTATGGGATGCGTTAAATTATGTAGATTTAGTGTGGGCAATCTTTAAAAGTTCAAAAAAATAATGGTAATTTCATCATCACGAAGTATGATTTCTTTTACGTAATAATTGATTAAAAGTAAAGGTTCACTTTTAACGCTTCTTTGTAAAATTCACGCACTTGTTTTTCAGTTACGCGCATCGCTGTTTTGCTACGTTCTATCGTAATTAAGCGGTCTAAATCTTCTTGTCCTAATTCCAACTCTTTCAAGCGTTTACTTGTCGTAGCCGTAAAAATCACGTTTTCACGCCTTTTTTAGAGGGAGCAGTTTTGAGAGCTGTTTCCGCCTTTTTCCCTTTGTTTTCAAGACTTCTACAATTTAAACCATATAAAAGTTGCCTGAGCGAATACTTTCGCCCAGGCTTTTCTCTTATATCGCAAATTTAACCATTTGCATTTGTTCTTGCATAACAAGGTTTTCTGTACACAACGAGAAATTTTCCCTCGCCGCATTACTTATATCCTATACGTATTCCTTCTCTTGCTTTTCCTCAAAAAGGCGTTGCACGTAGTCCGATGCGACTATCGCCGCATTCGCGCGCGATAACGGTCCCGTTATCATAAATGCGCTACCGCGATTGTTATTCACGATGTCTTGCTGCTCCGTTTCGTTGATTCCGCCTGCCTTTTCATACAGCGTACACAGGTCTTCCATATCATTCGGCGACAACGCGAATATCATCGAATACTGACACGCATTGATAATCGCCGTGGATTTTCTCGCTATCTCAGGACTCCCTACAAAGTCCTTGATATTCTGCGTAATAACAATCTGCATACCGTTGTACTTTCTAATTCGCTTCGCCAGTTGGAACATAAAGTCAAGCGCAATCGGATACTTGTTATCAATAAACACGTGCGCTTCGTCAATTACAACAATAATCTTTCTATCCGTGCCGTGCTTTGCGTTGAACTCCTTGTTCTTGATAATTTCATTATCAAGCCACTTTAATACCAACAACATTTGCGCGTTCGCTATCGTATTATTCTTATTCGCAAGCAAGCTTTGGAAATTGAATACCGTAAAGTTTTCCTTGACCGTCAAGCTGTTTTCGCCGTTCCAAAGGTTGGCGTTTCTGCCCTTGCCTGCAAACTTCGCAACGTAGTTGTTCAGCACGCGAAGATTCGAGCTGTCGTATTCCAAAACAGCCGACTTTTCTTCCGAAAGTATCAATGCATAAAGGTCGTCAAAGGTCGGATAATCCTTGGGGGTAAGCTGCGCAAAGCTCGTTCGCTCACTAATCCCCTTACTCTCGTACAGCTTCAAAATCAAGTTGTTAAGATACTCCAACGCATCCGAAGAAATGCCCGGCAAAATCTGCTTGAAGAACTCCTCCAAGAACTGCAAATGTACCGAGAAATTCGTGATACCGCTATCAGCATCCGTTTCGTCCGCTTCGAGAGTGGTAATCACGTGGAAGGGATTGAGCCGACCTTCCTTCGCCGTTCCTACGTCGATGAGTTTACCGCCCAAATTTTTTGCAAGCTCTTGGTATTCGTTTTCGGGATCGAGAATGAATATCTTGCTGTTTTCCGCCGCAAAGTTGGCAAGAATCGTCTTTGTCGCAAAGGATTTACCGCTACCCGATTTTCCCATAATAACCATATTCGAGTTGACTCTTTCGTTATCTCTTTTGAAGAAGTCCACGATAACGGGGAAGCCGCCCGAATGTCCCAGCAACACGCCGCGGTCGTCCATAATATAATTGAGTACAAACGGGAAGGATGCCGCAACGCTTGACGAGTGAATGGAACGAGTATATTCCTTCATTCCTTCGAAAGCGGATACGCCCGAAGATGTGAATGCGGTAATTTGCTTAGACGAGTTATCGCTAATCTTGAACCCTTCTTCCGCAAGCAAACTTCTTACGCGTTTTTTAAGACTTTCCTTGACGCTGGTCGAGTTTTCATAAACCGTAATATGTACCGTCACTTCAAACAAAGTTTCGTTATCGTTTTGCAGCATTGCAAGCAAGGACACGAGCGAATCGACGTGCGTTTGCTGGTCGATAATGTCCGAAGCCTTAAAAGAATTCTTCGTCAGAAGTTCCTGCAACGACTTATCAATCATACGCACAGCCTTCGATTTTTCGATAGGCTTCATATTCATCACTACTTTCGTGCCTTCAATGTTAAACATCTTATAGCCCCAAGCATTTTTCACCGTCAAGGGATAATCACGAATGGTATAAGTAACCGATTGTTTCCCGTCCACCAGCGTTTGTGAGAACTTGAATTCCACGCTGTCGGGGGTTGCGTAATCTACGTATTCGTCGGGTTGATAGTAAGAGATTTCGCGTTCGTCAAAATCGTTCGTGTAGTTGTATTTCAAGAATACTGCAAGCTCCGCATCCGTCAAACGGTGGGAATCAATCGTGTATTCCTTGAACTTCATCACAGCGGTGTTCAGAATCTCCGCAATCGTTGCTGGATTCATATCGTAAACCACGAAATAGTACCCCGAACGCATGATTCGAGAACCCGTATTCAGCTCGCTGAGAATTTCCGTTCTATTGTCGATAATATTTTTTCGAGCCGTGCTTTCTTCGTAGCTAATCCCTTCCGCTTCGTACAGCTTATCAAGGTCGGATTTTTTGCTCTTTTCCTGCGCGATATGCTTGTCGAGTAGAATCGGACGATCGATTTTCACAAGACTTGCGCTCGTGCCGCCGCTCACACTTTTCAAAATCGAAGCGAATGCCTTGTCGATGATTTCCGATTGCTTATACCCCGTCAATAACCGGAATTCCTTGGACATAATCTCCAAAACGCCGCCGTAGTACGTACCATAGCAAATCAACTGGTCGCGAATGTCCGTAAACGGAATCAGAGTCGAAATATCCCCCTTCGAATCTTCCCCGTTTTTGGCGTACTTTTTCTTGCTGAACAGGAATTTTATCAAGCTTTTGATTTGCAAATATAAGCGTTCGCCCGACACGGGAAGGTACAGACAAATGAACACGCCCAAAACAAGCGCCATCAAAATATACGTCAGCACTCCATAGTCCGTGAACATTACCAAGAATTCAAGCCCTACGCCTGCCATCCCGATGAGAATGTCGGCAAGAGTGAAATTGCGGTAAAATTCAACCTTTATTTTTGTTTTCTTTGGAATGATTCTCATTGCTTACTCCCACTCTCTTGACTTTCTTTCTCGTTACCGTTCTTCTTGTTTTGAAGAGCCGCCTTAATATCGTTTTGCGCCGACTTGTTCAGCTCGTTATTCTTCTCTTTGTGCGCCACCGCGTTTGCGGTCGAGCCCTGCGTAGGTTTCTTATCGTCCGCAGCACCACCAGCTCCCGTCTTGCCTTTCATCGCCGCTTGCAGGTTCACGCTATTTTGGCTGTTGCCGCGATCGACTTTGCCGTCGAAGCGATTGTTTTTTGCAGACGCTTCCATCGCGCGTTCCTGCGCTTTTAATTCCTGGGCTTGCTGAGTTTTGTATCTTATCCCTTCTTCAATACTCGTGGGAATACCAGCCGCTCGAACCCACGACCGACCTTTATTAAACGCGCCACCTGCCATATTGAAAACGCCTTTCACCGCGCCGCCTGCCATCCGCGCGAGCGATGCCATACCGCCCGAAAGATGGCTTTGGTCCATCAAATCCTGCGAACCTGCGCCACGCGCAACAAGGTTGCCAATCAGCACCATTCCGCGACGGCACGCAAACGCACCGCCGATGATGAATAAGAGCCGAGCAATTCCGTTGACTACGGACACAAAACTTCCCTGACTAGGGAAGAAATTCACGTCGGCAATTAAGGGCAACATTAACGCAAAAATGTTCAGTGCCAAAATCCCACCGTAGGCGGTGATGAATTTGTTGATTGTCTGCTCTCGCCATAGTTTGAACCGCTCGCCGTCGTCAAGGGGCGCAACACTCATCGGCAGGGGGGCAATCACGAACAGTAAGACAAGACTGATGATTCTTTCCACGAAAGAAAGCAAAGTCAGCCCCAACAATACCACAACGGCAATCGAGCCGACCAAGCCCAAGAAGAAGTTGATTTGACTGAGCTTGAAGTAACTTGTTACCTTACTCGTGTTATAGTAAGAAAACTCACTAACACCCATCAAATAATCTTCCAAAGAACACGTCCTAAACGCGTCCAAAATGGCTTGCTTATCTTCCGCAGGACCTATGTATGCTTCTTCCGCGAATACCACGAACATTGAACCGCCAAGTCCGCTATTCTCATTCGCCGTTGCGACGTAGATGCCACGCATAATCGTAGACACAAACGCCGTAGCTGTAATCATAATAGCAGGGACAAGCAGGAAGAAAAGAATTATCTTCGCAGAATCAATACAAATCCGCACAGGGGATTTCTTTTCATAGAAGTTAGCTTGATCGCGCAAAACGCGAAACGCCGTGAATAAGAACAGCAAAATAAACCCAAACAGACAAACGTAACCTAAGGCGTCCATCACCGTTTCCCCTTCCAAGAAGTAGGTGAGCATGTCAATATCTTCGGTAATCGACTCACCGTTCACGGTCTTTTCCACCTGAATGTTATCAATGCCGCACAGCTTACGTGCCACCAACAAAATTACGTCAATACAAAAAAGCGGAACTTTAATCAGTCCGTATAAAAATTCCCAAAACCAGTTAAACATAAAGTTACTCCTTATTTCTTGCGAGCATCCGTAAAATGAAACAATAAATAATTAAAGGTAAACGACACAGAAGAATCTTCTTCCGCTTTGTCGCTAAAATAACAGTTATTGTTGATGCGCACGACAACGTATTGCCCTGCGTTCACACTTTTCGAGCCGTCGAATTGTAGCAAAACCGAGTCCCATTCTTCCCCGATTAAAAAGGTGGAAGTATGGAACTTGTTTATGGGGGTAAATATCTCGTCTTCGGTTACCGTCGAATCCGAGTCGTCATCCGCAGAGCCAGTGCTATCGTCGCCGTTATCGTCCGAGCCGTCCGTACTATCTCCTAGACTACTGTCGGGGCTACCGTCCGAGCCATCCTCACTCTCGTCCAGCGAAGGGACTTCCACGTCGCCGTCTTCTCCTTTGATACTCGTAGGCATCGAATCCACAACGTAGAAATCTAAACTCAACAATCCCGTTCCGCTTTCCGTTTTTGCGAAAAATGCGAACTCTGAAATGGACAGGTCGTATTGCTTATCCACACGAAATCCCACGTAGCTGTATTCCTGATAGGGCACAACGACAGGAATCTCCGTGTCTTCCATTCCGATATCCCCGTTGAATTCTTCGATGGGATACTTTTGGGCGCTCTTCTTCGAAAGAACGTAAACCCCCGAAAAGTATTTTTTGAAATCGTCCGCGCTCTCCCCCACGCCAAAATCCGCGCAAGACGCAAGAGAGAGAACGCATACGCCACAGACCGCAATCGCGGTCAGTTTTTGGAAAAACTTCATTGCAAAGGTTAAAACTTCGATACGTCCTTGACCATTTCAAGGAAGTAAGGGAATGCAATGTTCAAGACAAGCATCAACACGAAAATCAACGCGAAACCGATGATTGCGTTAATCAGCGATTTTTTCGCCTGTTGATGTTCCTGAGGATCGGTCGACTTCGCGAACTTTACACCAAGAACGATACACCAAATAAAGCCGATCGTTGCTACCAACGTAAGAATTACGGGAAGGAATACCTGAATCAGCTCCATAACGGGGCTAACCATTTCATTTGCCTGCACTTCATCAATTGCCAAAAATAAGTTTTTCATAATAAACGCTCCTTTCGTTTTTTATTTTTTTTCTTTTATTTTGTTCGGACTTTGCCGTTGAAACG
>JBGVQH010000094.1:0-10946 GCA_045127475.1 Candidatus Scatosoma sp. | reverse complement strand
GCCTGTAAGAAAGCCGCTTTGTCCGATAATTGTTCGCCCGTGATATTGCCACCCAAACCCGAACCATTATCGCCGCCTTTGTCGCCGCACGCCGCAAACAACGTCGCCGACATGGCAAGGGTTAAACCTAATAATAACACTTTCTTTAATTTCTTCATGGTTGCATTTTCCTCGTTTTTTAATATCCGTATTGGTTGTTGATAATCACTTTGTCGTTTTCAGGAAAGTCCTCTTCGCCGTTATCCGTTTCGTTGTTGCCGGTGCTCGTCGTATACGAAGGGTCGGACGTTTGGTTGTTATCCATATTTTCTTCGCCGCCTATAATAATATCGCCGATACCGGGTCTATCTATATTATCACCCATACCGCCGTTGAAATTATCGTCGCCGACAAACGGATTTTCTATATATGCGCCGTTATAATTAAAATACTCTATTACCGTTTCCTGTTCGTATCCATCGCCTTCCATATTAAATGCTATGTGCACAACGTAACCATTTTCAAAACGCACACGCAAATCCTTATAGACCAACGTGCTGCCATCGCTAAACGTATATACGTATTCAGGCGCATAGAAATAGCCTATTTCCTCGTCCCATTGCATCACGTCATATGCCCCGATAAGTTTATGCAACACATCTTTTTCCGCTTCACGTTTATCAAAAAAGGACATAATTTGATTCGTTTCTTCCCATTCCCTTTTTTCATAGGAAAAGCTATATTGTTGTCCATCTTCAAACCACAGTGTGCGAGAAGGAGTTTCTTTGCTCCCGCCCGCATTATCTTCGACAATCCTTCTTACCTCTAACATCAGTGCATTATCCACACTTGAAGTTTTGCTGATAGTTTCCATATATTTGCCGTCGTCATTGTATTGCTGCAGCCTTTTAAAGCTCTCGTAATTGTTTGCATTGATGGCGTTTTCAAAATACGTTTCCCAATCTTCTTTCGTCAACTGTTCGCCGTTGGGATATTTATCCATATTGCCGCCGCCCGTGTTGCCGCCATTCGTTACAGGAGGAAAAGCACCGACTTCCGCGTTGCCGTATTCGATAACGTACGTCATATATCCGCCGTCCATCTGTATCGTAATTACTTTGATTTCTCCGGATTGCATCTTTACGGAAATCGATGCGCCGCTCTCCTCGTCGCTAAACGTAAACGCGCCATCTTTAAAGGCTACGTCCACAACCAAGAACGTATCCAAATACATACCGAAGATGTCTCGACCGTTTCTATAGATAGCGCCCATCATCACGTCTTCCGCAGGACCGCACATCCACATTTTACCATCGGGGGACAACCAAGCATAATATTCGCCGTTGGCGTTATCGCCTGCGTATTGATACATGTACGACGTTTCGTATATGTCCGCGCTTTCTTCCTTATACGTCGCCTGCGTCAACGAACGCATCTTGCCGTCCGCAACGTGCGAAACGAATAACGTATTGCCACCTTCGATATAAGCGTGCCCTTTCAGTACCAAATTATCGCTTGCATAGAGTTTTTTAATCGCCACTCTCAAGTCCCCCGAAGTTGCTTCGTCGCCGATAATTTTTTCGCTAATCGTCTTATCGAAATCAATGGTCAACAAGGGGAGCATATCCTCATCGGGCTGCTCGGGATTAGGCCAGTCGGGGTTAATCGTGCCGCCCTCACCGCTAAGAGGAGGCAACATTACGCTTGTGTTGCCGTAAACAATCTTGTATTCGACAAGCATATTCTGCTGTTGCGCGTTCAATTCTGCGTAGTAAATCAAGCCGTCTACTACTCGAACGCTAATCGTTTCGCCGCCGTCCGCCGCAAACGTGTACATACCCGTTTCTTTTTCGAACGTCGCCGCCGCAAAATCCAAATCGGTCAAACCGAGCAACTGTACAATACCTCTACCATCCGTAACCTCGGGGATTTGTTGCACGGCATACCTGTCGCCCGTATAATTCCACTGGTACGCAACGCCGTCTACGACACCTTGATAATAACGTCTTCCACTGCCGTTTGACGAGCCCGTACCGCTATGTACTTCACTTCTGGTTACCACGTATACCTTGCCGTTATCCACCATTACGATTTCGGTCATAACCGAAATACTCCCGTCGTCTCTTTCCATACGGCCTCTTGCCGTCGAGGTGAAGTTCGTCTGTCCGTCCGTGTTCTCAAGGATTTCTGCCCACTCGCCCGCGTCTTTGATTTCATCACCAGTGATAATTTCTTCTTTGGGGAGTTCAGGCAGTTCGATACCTTCTACGTCGCCATACGACAACTTATACGACTGCCCTTCGCCGTTCGGCTCCGCATACATGAATTCTACTACGTAACCACCTGCAAATTTTACGCGGAAATTGATACCCTCGTAGCTGAACAGATAATATCCTTTTTCGTACGTTGCGTCGCTGAAAGCAACCAGTTGGTCGATACCGCGTATGAACCCTGCGGGGGTCGTTACCATTGCAATATCTATAAAAATCTCTTCCACTTCCCAGTTGATACCGTCTGCGGAATACCACGAGTACGCTTTGCCGTCTACCTCGCCGTAATAGATATGTTCGCGCTCGCCGTCTGCATACTCGCCGTACATGTACGATTTGCCATCCGCCGCCTTTAAAATCATGACGTCTTTTTCGCCCATGTAATTTTCCTCTGCCCGCACCGTGAAGTTGGTCGCTTTGTTCGTGTTTTCCCAAGCCGTTCTCCACGTTTCCTCGTCCTTAAGCTCTTCACCGTCTACGTCAGGGCTTTCGCTCGTCGGCAATTTCGGCAACGTCATATCTGCCGTCTGTCCGTATACGATTTGGTATACGCAGTCTACGCCTGCCATCATACCGCTGCCTGCGGAGATAGCTATGTAAACGACTTTACCGTTCGAGATTTTCAACGAATACGCGCCTATTGCGATATCGCCCGTGTACATGCCCGTTTCCTCGTTCCACGTTGCGCTTTCAAAGGTAAGCATTTTGTCCATGCCTTTCAATTCGTACGCTACGCTTGCGTAGTCGGCAGGCGTCCGATCCACTTCATCCGCCCACCACGTTTTGCCGTCTTGGGATTGCCAATGGTAACTTTTTCCGTCAACTTCGCCAAAGAAATTATACGAGGACGTGCCGTCCTTATTATCCCACTTATCGTACACAACACCGTTGGCAATCATGGTAATGCCGCTTTCCATCACCGTGCCGTTTTCGCTCGCCGTTGTGACAATGGTTGCATTCGTTGCCGAAAGCGAATTACGGAAAATGGTATTCCACTCGTCCACGTTCGCCACGGGTGCTCCGCTCACGTCTTCCACGTCGGGTACGTCAACGCTGACGTCGGGCAAACTTACGTCGCCACCCTCAGACGAATTGCCGCCCTCAGACGAATTGCCACCCTCGGACGAATTGCCACCCTCGGACGAATTGCCGCCCTCGGACGAATTGCCGCCCTCGGACGAAGTTCCACCAACGCTAGAACTGCTTTCTACCGAATTGCTATTGCTGTTGTTATCGTCCGAACCGCCGCAAGCTGCCAAGCCGAACGAAAAGCACATCGCCATCGCAAGAAGCAAACTCTTTTTAATATGTTTCATACCAACCTCCAAATTCTTCTTTTTTTATAAAAAAAGAACACCTTTTTTGTATTATACACCCTATTATTTCTTTTGTCAATACTTTCACACTTTTTTATTGTATGAAAAAACGTCGAGCATTTGCCCGACGTTTCCGCTTGTTTTCGTTACTCCTGCCCTAACATTTGCTTAAATTCGCTTTCGTCAATGATTTTAATGCCGAGCTTTTGCGCTTTGGCAAGTTTACTGCCCGCCTCTTCGCCCGCCAACACCAAGGTCGTTTTCGCCGTTACCGCACTTTGGCATACGCCCCCGCGCTCTTCAATCAGCTTTTGCGCCTCACTGCGTTTAAAGCTTGAAAGCGTACCCGTCAACACCACCGACTGTCCCGAAAAAATACCCTCTTTTTTCTCGTCCGACCACGTGGGCAAAACCCCCGCCGCTTGCAGCGCGTTCAACTCCAAAAGGTTATTTTCGTCCTTAAAATACGCCACGATTGCTTTCGCCGTAATCTCGCCGATATTTTCCATGGCAACTAGCTCTTCTTCCGTTGCGTTTTTCAGCGCGTCCATGCTCTTAAAGCGTGCCGCAAGGTCCTTCGCCGCGACGCGTCCTACCCCCTCCACGCCGATTGCGTAGATAAACGCGTCCAACGTCGGGGTCTTACTCTTTTCAATCGCGGTCAAAATATTGTTGATTTTTTTATCTTTAAAGCCGTCTAAGCTTGCCAAATCTTCCTCCGTCAACGCGTACAAATCAGACGGTTTCGTAACGTTTTTGCGCTCGACAAGCTGCAAAGCCGTGCTTTCGGAAAAGCCGTCGATATTCATGGCGTTCTTGCCCGCGTAATGGTCAAGCGCCGCCACAATGCGCGGCTTACACAGCCGATTTGGACAGAACAAATGCGCCCCGATTTCTATCAATTCGCTGTTACACGCGGGACATATACGGGGCTTTTCAATTTTTCGACTGTGTTCGTAGTGCTCCGTCGCGCCCAAAATTTCGGGGATAACCTCGTTGGAACGGCGCACCAACACACGCGAACCGATTTTCACGTCCTTGCGCATAACGTCGCCGTAGTTATTCAACGTTGCGCGTGAAACGGTTGCTCCGCCCAAATCCACAGGCTCTAATAAAGCAAGCGGTGTTAATTTCCCCGTTCTACCCACCTGCCAAACAACCTTTTTTACTACCGTCGTTACCTCTTCCGCTTCAAACTTATACGCCATTGCCCAACGGGGGAATTTGTCCGTAAAGCCCAGCTCCTCGCGAATACGCGCGTCGTTTAATTTGATAACCGCTCCGTCCGTCAACACGTCAATTTTTTTGCGGTCCTCTTCGATATGTTTTATCGCTGCCAACACCTCGCCCTTGGTATGGCAAACGGCAAAGTACGGGTACACCTTAAATCCCTCTTTGACTAGGAAATCGTGCGCCTGTATCTGCGACATATTTTCGCCGTCCGAAAGATAATTCACGTCGTAAAAATAAATGTCGGGACGGCGTTTTTCGGTGATTTTTGGGTCCAAATTACGGATTGCCCCAGCCGCTGCGTTGCGGGCGTTTTTCAAGGGCTCTGCCGCCGTTTGGTTGTATTTTTCCAGCACGGAAAGACGGATTACCGCCTCGCCACGCACCTCTAACGTGCCTTGATAGGAAATGGTGAGCGGAAAGGATTTAATCGTCAAAACCTGCGCCGTTACGTCCTCGCCAACCACCCCGTTGCCGCGCGTAGTCGCACGGACGAATTGCCCTTTCTCGTAGGTCAAGCATACAGTCAATCCGTCGAATTTATATTCCACAGTATAATCGCTTTCGCTCCCAACAAACTTTTCAATACGGGTCAAAAACGCGGAAAGCTCCGCTTCCGAAACCGATTTATCCAAGCTGAACAATCGCGCGATATGTGTGTGCTTTTCAAACCCTTTAATCGGGTCTCCGCCCACACGACGGGTGGGGCTGTCGGGATATACCACCCCGCTTTCCCTTTCCAAAGCACGCAGTTCGTCGTAGAGCGTATCGTACTCTTTATCCGACACCGTGGGGGCGTCCAGCACGTAATATTCGTGCGCCCATTTATTGAGAATATCCGTGATTTCTCTTTGTCTGTTCATAAAAACTCCGTTTATAAAAGGGTAAGCGGGGCTAAGCTCGCCGATAACTGTTTGATACCGAGATTTTCAAACGCTACGTCAATAATCATGTTGCTACCTGCACCGCGTACCCCGACAATCGTGCCGTTGCCAAATTTCGGGTGTTTCACTCTTACGCCGATTTTAAATGCGCTGACGTCCTTTGCTCCGCCCGTCGGTTTGATTGCTTTTGCTACGCCGCCGTATACAAAACCGCCGTTGCCGCTCTTTTGCTGCGAACCATAGGATGGGCTTGACGAGCCGTAAGACGAGCTTGACGATCCGTACGTGTTGCCATTCCATTTTGTTCGAGTAATCCCCGAATTGCTCCTCGAACGGTCGCCATAAGAAGAACCATAGGACGAATTGTAGCCGCCGCCAAAGCTGTTTCTTCTACCCCCGAAACCGTCGTTCGTTTCGTACCGTCCCCCCACGTACGCGTCGTTTCCATACATTTCAGGGTCGTCGTAATCGCCATACCCGTAGGGTGAACGGCGCACCTCGCGGGGTAAGTCCACGCAAGAGGACAGCTCTTTTAAGAACCGCGAACGCATGGTCGGTTCGCGCTTGCCGTAGAGATAACGACTCTTCGAGCGGGTGAGATACAGCAGTTCTTTGGCACGCGTAATCGCTACGTACATCAAGCGGCGTTCCTCTTCCATATCGTCGTCGTTATCCACAGCACGAGATACGGGCAGGATATTTTCTTCCAAACCGCAAATGAAAACACACTTAAATTCCAACCCCTTTACCGCGTGCACGGTGGCAAGGGTAACGTAATTTCCGTCGTCCATTTCGTCCGTATCCGAGGAAAGCGTAACCTGATTGAGATAATCGGTCAAGGTCGTGTCGGGGTTCAATCGGCAGTATTCTTCTACGGAGTTGACAAATTCCTCGATATTTGCCCGCTTGTTGATGCTCTCGTCGCTATCGTCCGCGTACGCCTCGCGCATTTTCGTATCTTCGATAATCTGTTTTACCAACTCGTTCACGGGCAAATCTTGGCTAGCAATAATCCAGTTTTTAATCAAATCCCGAAAGCTCACCAGCTTTTCGCGTGTCCCGCCCGTAAATCCGATTTCGTCAATGTCCAGCAGCGCGTCATACACCGAAAGCTCGTTTTCATAGGCGTACGCTTGCAAAACATCAACCGTCTTTGCGCCGATACCGCGCTTGGGGAAATTGATAATTCTAAGCGCCGCCTCGCTGTCAAACGGGTTGTTGATAAGACGCAAATACGCCAGCAAATCCTTGATTTCCTTGCGTTCGAAGAACTTAAAGCCGCCGAAAACCTTGTAGGGGATACCGTCCCCCGTGAACTCTTGTTCGAACGAGCGTGTCAGGGCGTTTAAACGCATCAAAACGGCAAAATCAGAATAGCGGTAGCCTTGCCGTAAGAGCCCTGCAATACATTGTGCGATATACCGCGCCTCGTAGCTTTCCTCATCCGCCTCGTACACCTTGGGGTTTGCCCCATCGTCGTTCTCTGTCCAAAGTGTCTTGTCTTTGCGGTTTCCGTTGTTTTTGATAACGGTATTGGCAAGGTTTAAAATCTTCTTCGTGGAGCGGTAATTACGCTCTAATTTAAACACTTTTGCGTCCTTAAAGTCCTTTTCAAAGTGCAAAATATTTTCGATTTTTGCACCCCGCCAGCCGTAAATGGACTGGTCGTCGTCGCCCACGGCAAACAGATTACCATAGCCGCTGGCGAGATAGCGGACAATTTCGTACTGCACCGCGTTGGTGTCCTGAAATTCGTCCACGAGGATATAGCGAAACCGCCCCGAAAGCTGCTGCCGCGCGTCCTCGTTCGTCTTTAACAGGTTGCGCGTTTCGTTTAATAAATCGTCAAAATCGAGCGCGTTATTTTCGCGCAGATGCTTTTGATAGCGGCGATAGACCTTGACGATATCGTCAATCTCGTATTCGCCTGCGTTTTCTTCCGCATAGCGGTCAGGGTCAAGCCCCAGCATTTTGGCGTTCGCGATATGGTATTTGACCGATTTTAACAGCTTTTCGTCGTCAAAATCGCACTCTTGGAAAGATTTTTTGATAATATTGTTGCGTTCGGTTTCGCTGTAAATGGAAAAGTTAGAACTGATGCCGATTTCCTCGGCGTACATACGAATAATCCGCACGCACATGCTGTGAATGGTACACACCCAAGAACGGGAAACGTCCACGATTTTGGAAAGGCGTTCTTTCATTTCGTTGGCGGCTTTGTTGGTAAAGGTAATCGCTAAAATCGCCTGCGGCGGCACGTTTTGTTCTTCCACAAGGTAAGCAATACGAGAGGTCAAAACCCGCGTTTTACCACTGCCTGCGCCCGCCAAAACCAAAACTGCCCCTTCCGTTTGCAGGACGGGCTTGATTTGTTCGTCATTGAGTTGTTCTAAAATTTCGTCCATCTGTGTCATAACGGTATTATTATAGCATAAAAGGGACTGTTTTGCAAGCCCCTTTTTCGTCAATTTTATGGATATTTATGCCCTTATTCTTGTACAACGTCCTGAACAAAACCGCTTTAAAACTTATTAATCGGTATATCCCCAAACAACGTGGCAATTAGAATCATTCCAGTCAACCTTCCACGTTGTTGCGGGTTGACTCTTCATACGGCAATAGATTGTCAAACTGTTACAATTTTGAAATGCCTTTGCTCCCATGTTGATAAGGGTTTCAGGAATAATAATTTGGCTTAAATTATAACATTGGCTAAAAGCAGCATTCCCAATGTTTTTCAAGCTATTGGGCAAATCAATTTCGACCAACTTACCACACTCGTAAAAAGCATAGTCGCTGATTTTCTTCAATTTTTCATTCGTATCTACTTTTTGTAAATTCTTGCAAGTCCAAAACGCCCCTTGTCCAATTTCCGTTACATTCTCAGAAAGAACGATTTCAGTTAAACTCTCACAATAAGCAAAGGCATACTCACTGATTCCCGAAAGACCGCTAGGTAAGGTTGCTTTCGTTACCAATTCGTTGTTTAAGTATAACTTCCCCGCAGTATATAAGGGATTTGCTGTGCGTTCCTTAAATTTAATCTTGCACCACGCAGCCATATTCGTAATATATACACCCTCTATCTTATCGCAATTGAAAAATGCATCCTTGCCTATAGACCCAACGCTTTCAGGAATCTCTAAACGGGATAAATTAGCACAATAAGCAAACGCCGAGTCTCCAATCTTTTCCAGCTGTTTAGGAAAAATACTTTCCTTTAAATTTACACACTGGAAGAAAGCTTGTGCGCCAATATTTGTAAGATTAGTCGGCAATTCAAATACCGTTAATTCTTTGCAAAAAGCAAACGCATTATCATTTATGCTTGTTATAGAATCCGGCAAAATAACTGTGGTCAGTTTATCACAATGCGCAAATACCCCTTCGCTGATTTTACTAACTACATTGGGAACAGTAATCTCCGTCAAATTGTTGCACTCATAAAATGCATAATCACCGATACCACTAACCGTTTGAGGGATTTCTACGCTCTCCAAACCGCCATAAGCAAATGCACTTGCACCGATCTTCGTTATCGAATCAGGAAGATCAATCTCCGTTAAGTTTGTACAAGAACGAAATGCCTTCTCCCCGATTTCAGTAACGGGCATTCCCTCATATTCGGACGGAATCTCGAGTGCCGTAGCACCGCCTTGATATCCCACCACAACATATCCGTTTTGTTCATCGTTCAAAGCATACTCTATACCATTGGCATCGGTAGACGTCTCTCCCGTATTAGACTCGCTTACTATATCCGAAGAAGAGTTTTCAGCGCTCGTTTCATTATGGTTTCCACCCTTTTCCTTACACGCCGCAAGTCCTGCCCCCAACGACAAGCAAGCCAGTAACGAAAGCACTTTCAACCATTTTGTCTTCATGATTATCCTCCAAAATTCAATCTTTCCGTTTTTTTGTAGTACAATTATCTTATACCCTAAAATAGCGGCGTTCCGCCCTATCTTTTGGAACGTCTTCCCGCTTAACGGATATATTATATCATAAAATCCTCCCCTTGTCATTATACATAAATTGCAAAAATGTGCTCTAAAATTGCATTCTGGGGGGTGTTTTACAGCTTTTAGAAAAAATTGACAGCCTTTTGAAACCCTGTGCAGTACTTTTTTATAAAATAAAAAAGCGTTTCTTCGCATAGCCTTAAAACTTTTAGCCAAAGCAAACAAAGCGCCTCTTCCGTAAAAAAATCAAAACGCCCTTAGACACTCCGACCTTTTTTCTTTCCTGTGGAATTTGTAAAATAAAAAAAGAAAATACAAGCAATACTCCCTCTTTGCCTCGATATGGTAAGGGGGATTATTGCTTGCTTGTTTGGTTTATTTTATTGGTTTTGTTTATCTTGTTTGTCCTGCTTGCTTTTTATTTTGTCATTTTATTTTGTCATTTCGCCAGCGTTTCAAATTCACATTCGGCACGGAAACGCTCTAACGCACGCAAATACCGCTCGCTGAGCGAAAGCGTGTATCTCTGCTTTTCTTCATAGGATAGCGTTGCATAATATTCCCTATCCGTCAGCCGCCCGATTGCGTCGCTCACTTCCCCTTGCGTAAGTAACATTTCTTTCACACGCAAATAAAAATCGTCTTCCTTTTTGCCCTCGATTTGTGCCGTTACCTGCGCCGTAAAATACCGCCCTGCTTTGCTCTCGTTCAAGCCCTGTTCCCGCGCCTTGGTAAGCTGCCCTTCCATGTCCTTTTGGCAGTCCGTCCAAAACCCGCTCTTGATACGGTTTTTCGCCTTTCGAGCCTCTTCCCTCAGGGTACGTTTGCTTTCCGTTTTTTCTTGCGACATAATTTTACACGCTCCTTATTTTTTCGACAAATGAAAAGAGTTCACGACACCGTGAACTCTTTTGTGTTTTAGTTTCTGCTTCTCTTTCTGGCAGCTTCGGACTTTTTCTTTCTTCTTACGGAAGGCTTTTCATAGAATTCCTTCTTTTTCATATCGCCGATGATACCATCGCGGGAGCATTTTCTCTTAAAACGGCGCAATGCGCTTTCTACGTTTTCGTTTTCACCAACTCTTACCGTGGACATACTTTTCACCTACCTTTGCCGCTGCATTTATCGTTTTACCCCGTAATTATAACAACTTGAAAGAAAAGTGTCAAGTCTTTTTTTGCCCTTTTTTCAACCTTTTTCCGCTTTTTTCCTTTTTTTCCCTTGCACTGAAAAATTATTTATCGAACAAAAGCGATTTTTGCCGAAAGAGCGCGATTTTTTATTCTACCTGCTCGAAATCGCTGG
>JBGVQH010000093.1:0-2508 GCA_045127475.1 Candidatus Scatosoma sp. | reverse complement strand
CCATGCACATAGGACAGGGTTCTAAGGTCACGTACAGCTCGCACCCCTCAGGCAGTCGCCACGAGCCGAATTTTTTGCAGGCTTTGTCGATTGCCATCATTTCCGCGTGCGCGGACGCAAGCTGCAATTTCGCCCTACGGTTATACCCACGCGCAACCACCTTGTCTTTGTATACAACCACCGCGCCGATAGGCACTTCGCCCTCGGCCAAGCCCCGTTTTGCCGCCTTAATCGCCGCGCGCATAAATTTTTCTTCTCTCGTTAAACGTTTCATACTATTGTTCCGTATTTGCAACCGCCGCCGACAATACGGCTAGCGCGTTTTCATTCCTTTCTATTATCTCTTGCAACGCCTCGTCGCCAAGCGGGTGCACCCATAAATCCGAGCCCACCTCCACCGTAAACGACGGGATTTTTAATTGCTGTATACACCAATCCTTATACCCGCCCGCGCTGTTTTTCGTTTCGCGCAACGGATACCCCGTTATACCCGACAACACCGCCGCCAACGCCTTATCCCGCGCGATATATTCCTTTGATTGATGAAAACGCCAATAAATTTCTTCGCCTTTCGTATGGTAACTGAGGGTATATTGCGGACGGATTTTTTCGGTAAAGCTTTTCAATGCAAGCGTTTCGGACTCGGAAAAGGGTTGTGCCCCGATATAATTTTCACTGCCTGCAAAACGGACGTTCCTTACACCCGTTCCCCAGCGTGCGGGAAAATTGACGTTGAGGTCAACACCCCGTCCGTTTGCTTTCCACAGCGAAAAATCCTCACCCCGTTCGCCGTTTAAGACCAACAACTCCGTTTGCCTTTCTTTCGGCACAGAGCGTATTCCGATTTGACTAAGCAACGCTCCATCGGGGTTTGTCAAAGGCAATAACCATACACTTCCACGCACACCGCCGCGCGAAAAATGCGCCGCCGCAAGCTTTGCCGTAATATACTCTCTGCCGTGCAAGGCGTATTGCGCTATCCCCACGGGCGAGCCGTCGCCGAATTTTACCGCATAAATATCTCTACCGAAAAGACTTTTTCCTATCACCGTCTTTTCCGTTTTCACGCTTTCGTAAAACCGTTGCACAAACGCGTAAATATCCATGCCATTATTATACGCAAAACGCCGTTATTTGTGATACGTAGAGCCCGCGTTAATCATAAACGCGCGATAGACCTGCTCGGCTAAAATTACCCGCATAAGCTGATGCGGAAAGGTCATATCCGAAAAGGAAAGGCGATAATCCGCCGCCTGTTTCACCCGATTAGAAAGCCCACAGGACGAACCGATTACAAAGGTAATCTCCTTGCCCGCGTCCGTTATTTTTTGCAATTTATCCGCCAGCTTTTCGCTGGAAAGCTTTTCCCCTTCCACCGCAAGTGCGATAACGTACCCCTTGCAATTCCGCAAAATCTCGTCTGCCTCTGCCTCGGGATTCGCGCCTTCGGGAAGTTCTTTTATCTCGATTTTCGCAAAGCGCGAAAGGCGTTTGACGTATTCCGCCACCGCCTCACGATAAAAGCTCTCCTTGATTTTTCCCACGACCGTAAAATAGACTTTCTGCATGGAACGCCCCCTTAAAAACCTTTTGCAAGTGCCGATATCCAGTTGATGGCAAACACCGTAATCCCCACCAAGGCGCACACAAAAAAACGTTTGCGTTCCCTTTTTATTTCTTGTTCTTGCGCGCTCTTGGGTTTTTCCGCCGTTATCGGCGCATCAAAGAAAAACAGATACGTCAGCGTGCCGACCAAACAAAGAGAGGTAATCATCACGTACGGCAGGTAAATCGCCGAAGGTATGCCGTCTATCCCCAATTTCGTCAAAACGATAATCAAAGTGTTATTGAGAAAATGAGCAACCATCGTCGGCAAAATACTGCCCGCCTTAATTGCCATAAATGCAAACGCCAAACCGCAAGCAAATTGGTATACCGTTTGTATCGGATTTTGATGATAAAGGGAAAACAGTGCGCCACAAAGGAAAACACTCCCGATTGTACCAAAACAGCGCAAGCCTTTCAGCAATATCCCTCGGAAAAATAATTCTTCTAATACCGCGGGCAACAGAGCCACACAAAAAATAGTGGCAACCAAACCGAACCCGTCGAGATTTGGCAAAAGCAACGTTGTCGGACGGTACCCAAACCGTTCTAAAAAGCGCAAAAACATATCGTTGAGCGTACCCAGCGAAAGCAAGCCTATCTGCAATAACACCGCCAAAAGATAATATTTAGGAAGGCATTTTTGCTCTTGTATCGCCTGTTTTACGGGGCGTTTCAACCATCCAAAATACAGCGCAGCGACCAAAAACAGGGAAAGCTGCGGCAACAGATAATTGGCATAAATATACCAGTTCGGTTTTACGTCCTTTTCCCCGATAACAACTCCAGCCATGCCAAGCGCAATAGAAAAAACCAGCGACAGAGCAAGCAAAATCATCACCGATGCCGAATACGCCACCCCCGACGCTTTTGCCTGCGTGGTCGTGGTGAGGGGCAACGGCT
>JBGVQH010000092.1:0-3464 GCA_045127475.1 Candidatus Scatosoma sp. | reverse complement strand
GGACACGCGGTACTCGCTTGTCTTTGCAAGCATTGCGACCCTGTGCACGAAGTTTCGATTATTCCCCGCGGTAGAGCGGCGGGTTATACGATGACTCGTCCCGAAACGGACGATAACGACGTTTCGTATAATAAATTGGTGGACAATATCTGCATGTCGTTGGGCGGCAGAGTTGCGGAAGAGCTCGTTATCCAAGACGTTACGACGGGTGCGAGTGCGGACATTCAGCACGTATCTGAAATTGCACGGCGTATGGTTACGCAATGGGGTATGAGTAAAAAGCTCGGGCTTGTAGCGTACGACAGCGATCAGCCCGTGTTTATGGGTATGGAATATGGCAATCAGAGCCGCGGCGGTTACTCGCAGGAAACGGCGGCGACGATTGACGCGGAGGTTCGTGCTTTGGTTGCAGAGGCGCACAAGCGCGCAACGAAATTGTTGCAGGAAAACCGTTTGATTTTGGATAACATGGCGCGCGTGCTGGTGGAAAAGGAAACCATCTACACCGAAGAGGTGGCGTTGCTGATGAAGGGCATGGGCTATAAAGAGGTAATTGCAGAGATGGAAAAAACGGAGGGCGAGCATGCCGCAAATCCGTTTGCAAGAGCCACAAAAGAGGATAAAGAGCACGTGATTGCGGGTGAAACCGTAACGGAAGACAAAGCAGAAGAGAGCTCGGAAGAATAACAAAAAAACGGGGCTGCTGAAAGGTGGCTCCGTTTTTGAAATTAGGTGCAAAAGAGAAAAGGATAGGGGCGTGTACGCGATGAAACGAATAAAACGCAGAAAAAACCTTGATTTTGATTATGAAAAGCGCACGATGCCGTTGTCGTTGATTGAAACGAAACGGACGGTGGACGAGTACGATAAAAAAGATTTAAAAACGCGCGCGGCGTATTTTTTACTCAACGGCGTGCCCGAGTTTTCCGTCAACGAACAAGAAAACGGTAAATATAAACTGTTGGCGGCTGAGCGTGATTATTTTGCCGCAAAAACGATGGGCGCTACGGAAGCGGACGTGCGCATTTACCATTTTACCGAGCAAAACGCAGAGTTATTTTCGTGTATTGAAAAATTAAAAAGCGGCAACCTTGGCGCGATGGAAGAGGCGTATATCATGGAGCGGCTTGTTAAAGAATTCCAACTCACGCAAGACGACGTGGCGGCGCTTATCGGCAAATCCCGTCCTGCGGTGGCAAATACGCTTAGGTTGTTGACGCTCGTGCCCGAGGTGGTTGGGTTGGTGGAAAGCGGCGCGTTATCGGCAGGGCATGCCCGTACCTTGGTGCGCGTGCCTATGCAGCAACAGTACGCGTTTGCGGAAGAGGCAATGAAACGCAAGTATTCCGTGCGGGAAATGGAACGCACGGTTAAGGCGTTTTTAACGCCCCCCGAAGTGTTGCAAAAGGAAAAAGACGCGTTGGCGGCGGCAAAAAGTGCGGAATTAAAAGCCTTTGTCGAGCGCATGCGTGCGGTGTTCCGTACCAAAGTTTCGCTAATAGGCAACGATAAAAAAGGACGCATTTATATCGATTACTATTCGCCTGAGGATTTGTATCGCTTTGAAGAGTTATTAGAGATGATTGAAAGCTATGATAACGAGCGGTAAATCGCCGTAATTAAAAGCCCCGTTTGGTGTTAAACCAAACGGGGCTTTTAATTAAACTTTTATTCTAATTCAAATACAGGTTTTTCCATCAAAAGGAAAACGATATCCAAAATCCAACCGATAAAAGAACCGATAAAAAACCAAACGATACCAAGAATAATCCCAGACGTCGTACCCTTGCAGATACGATAAATACCGTAAATGATACCGTCAATAATAGGCAACGCCAAGAGAATTTTCACGATAAGGGGCAGAGCATTGAGCCACTTTCTATAAGCTTCCATTGAATTTTACCTCCCAAAAATTTCTTAATATTATTATAAGCTATGTTATTTATTTTGTCAATAGAGAAAAGAAAGATTTCTGTCTAACCACCGATTATTTTTTTCGTCTATATTTCGGCGGCTTGGCCATAGCGTTTTTTGATAATTTTTTCCGTGGCGAAAAATCCGTTTCATTTTCCATTTCGCTGTCGGTTTCGTTTTTTTCTTTTGCTTTGGCGGCTTTTTCCGATTTCTCTTCGGCGAATTCTTGGCTTTGTTTGCAAAGCAACATCAGCATAAAGAAAATCCCTGCACCAAGCAACGCGCTAATCCAACCTACGTAATCGAAAAAAATGCCCAAGGGGATTGCCGCCGCAAGGCAAATCGCCGATAAAATAGTAAAAATAATGCGTAAATTTTTGTACATAGACGCTCTCCAAGGGCGCGGTTGCGCCTCCGTATTCTATATATTATATATTGTATCACGCGCGCGCGTGTGAAGTCAAGAAAAACGGTTGACATTTTTACCGTTAACGGCTATAATGTTTGTACTTTGGAGGCGGTTATGGCAGAAAAGTTTATTAAAATCGATCCGCACGTGCATTCTAAGGCAATTAGCCGTTGTAGCCACGTTACTTGCGAAGAAATCATTGACGAGAAAATCAAGCTGGGCTATGACGGTGCCATCCTCACCAACCATTGTCAGGAATGGTATTATCCGAAAGAAGAGCATAAAAATTATATCGAACAGGTGCTCGAAGATTTTGCGCGCGGCAAGGCGTATGCGGACAAAAAGGGCTTTCGTTTGTATTTGGGCTTAGAAGTAACGTTAAACGAGCCTCATTACGCGGACTGGCTGTTATACGGCGTTACGGAAGAATTTTTACGTGCGACCCCTTGTTTGTATACCCTTTCGCAGGAGGAATTATTCACTTTGTGCGAAGAAAACGGCGTTTTGCTTGTGCAGGCGCACCCCTTTCGGCAATCGCCCGGCGACCCGAATTTTATGCACGGCGTAGAAATAAATTGCAGCGATGGGGATTTGGATAAAATTCCGCTGGTGGAGGAGTTTGCCAAGGCGCACGATTTACTGGTAACCTGTGGAACGGATTATCATTTTACGTCACGTATTTACCACGGCGGAATTTATATTCCCGAGACCTGTCAAACGGCGGCAGACATTGCTGCGCATATTCGAAAAACGGGCAGGATAAAGGTGTTTTATGGAGGGAATGAAAAAACTTTTTCTAGCCTACACCTTTTAAAAAGATAAAAAACGGAAATTTTTGGGAATTTTTTGTATTTTTTCAAAAAAAGTATTAAAAATCGTTTGACAAGGTCATAATAAAGTGGTAATATGTACAAGCTGTCGCGGGTCAAGCGAGGTAAAAGAAAAACTTTAAAAAACTTTAAAAAAAGTTAAAAAAAGTTTAAAAAAACGCTTGACAATAGGAAACGGTTTGTGGTATTATATACAAGCTGTCGCCGCAAGAGCAGACGGCACCGGGCTGTAGCCTGGTAGAAGAAGATTAAAAATGGAATAAGAAAGAAATGAGATTTTATTTGACAAACAAGCAAATGAAAGGTAATTT
>JBGVQH010000091.1:0-6525 GCA_045127475.1 Candidatus Scatosoma sp. | reverse complement strand
AACATGCCTCTACTCGCTTGGCATACCGTAGGCATACAGAAGAAAAATCGGGATAAATTTCGGCGTATTCCCGTGAAAGACAGGCAAATTGGCGGCCAAGCGGCAATAAAAGTCGTTTGATGCTTTCCTGGGTTGCACCGTCCTCTAACAGCGCAATCGTAGCGTCAACCACCCCCATATATTCTCGAAAAGTCTTTAACGCCCCCACGTAAACGGCGGCGTTTTTCTTTTGCTTAGCACCTTTGAACCACAGCGTGTCTACCCCCGCGTACAACAGCTGTACGGCTTTGCCCTGCGGCATACCCGCTTGTACGGCAAGAGCGGTCTTTTCCTTTAAATAAACCGACAATACAACGTAATCCTTACCGTCTTGTCGTACAAGATAGCCTGCTCCGCCCTCTAATTTGACAAATTCAACCCCCACCTCTACGTTCGTTTCTTCACGAACAAGATAAAAAAAGCCCACCCGCATTTCTACTACTTTTGCTTGATTCAAAAACAGCGCGTAGACAAAACAAAACACCGTAAAAAACACCGCTGTAAATCCTGCGATTATTTTCCCTATTTTTTTACGAAAAAAATCCGTCGCCATACCCTATTGTATGCGACGGATTTTCCATTATACCGTTATACTTTACTTTATTCTAAATACAAAACACATTCCCTTGCCGTCAAGGTCTTTTGCACGTCGATTACCCTTTGGTTAGACGAACCACGGAATTTTAAACGAACATCTTTCAGATCTTCAATATACGCTCCGTCCACGAGTACGTCAAAAAGAGAAATCAAGTCTTTCGTTATATCCGTATTCTTGTGCGTTTCTTTCAGCGTTCCGCTCTTTTCGTCCAAAACAAAGCCCGTATAACACCAAATCGTCTTATTGGGATAGGTTTCGCGCACACGCTTTACAAAGGGATACAACGCGGCTTGGTTTTGCGGTTCAAGCGGTTCACCACCGAGCAAAGACAGCCCTGCAATATACCCCGAATTAAGCTCTTTGATAATCTGTTCTTGTATTTCTTCCCCGAAAGGCTCGCCGTAGGAAAAATCCCACGCAATTTCATTGAAACAGTTTTTACACCTATGGGTACAGCCCGACACGAACAGGGAAATACGCACGCCCTCACCGTTGGCTATATCCGTCCATTTAATCGTTGCGTAATGCACGGCAAATTAAAGGTGCAGGACTCTGTCTTTGATTTCCTGCGTTCTGCCCTGATTCCAGTATTGCGTACCGATATAGCCGCAGGTGCGTCTTGCGACGTTCATCTTCGCCTGGTCGCGGTTGTGGCAATGGGGACATTCCCAAATCAGTTTGCCCGATTCGTCCGACAAAATTTGAATTTCGCCGTCATAACCGCATACCTGACAGTAATCGCTCTTGGTGTTGAGCTCTGCATACATGATATTTTCATAGATAAATTTCATAACGGAAAGTACCGCAGGGATATTATCCTGCATGTTGGGCACTTCCACGTAGGAAATTGCACCGCCAGGCGACAACTGCTGGAATTCGCTTTCAAATTTAAGCTTGGTGAATGCGTCGATTTCTTCCGTTACGTGCACGTGATAGCTGTTGGTGATATAGCTCTTGTCCGTAACACCGGGAATGATGCCGAAACGTTTTTGCAAGCATTTTGAGAATTTATACGTCGTGCTTTCCAACGGCGTGCCGTACAGCGAGAAATCGATATTTTCCTTTTCTTTCCAACCCTGGCACTTATCGTTCATATATTTCATAACCTTGAGTGCGAACGGCTTGGATTCCTCGTCGGTGTGCGATTTTCCCGTCATGTGTTTTACACATTCGTACAAACCTGCGTACCCGAGCGAAATCGTCGAATAGCCGCCGAAGAGCAATTTGTCAATGGTTTCACCCTTTTTAAGGCGTGCCAGCGCGCCGTACTGCCACAAAATGGGCGCAGCGTCCGAAAGTGTACCCAAAAGACGGTTGTGTCTTTGCATCAACGCACGGTAACACAGTTCTAATCGCTCGTCAAAAATCTCCCAGAATTTCTTCATATCTCTGCCCGACGAGAGCGCAACGTCTACGAGGTTAATCGTAACAACGCCTTGGTTAAATCTTCCGTAATATTTCGGCTTACCGTTTTCGTCCACGTACGGAGTTAAGAAACTTCTGCAACCCATACAGGTAAAACAATGTCCCTCGCCGTTTTTATCAACTTTATATTCCAGCATTTTCTTTTCGGAAATATAATCGGGCACCATACGCTTTGCAGTACATTTTGCAGCAAGCTCGGTCAGATACCAGTAGGGCTGTTCTTCGGAAATGTTATCCGGTTCAAGCACGTAGATAAGCTTGGGGAAAGCAGGCGTAATCCAAACGCCTTCTTCATTTTTTACCCCTCTAATACGCTGTTTAAGGGTTTCTTCAATAATCAACGCAAGGTCTGCCTTTTCCTGCTCGTTTCTTGCCTCGTTCAGGTACATAAATACGGTTACGAACGGTGCTTGTCCATTGGTTGTCAAAAGCGTTACGACCTGATACTGAATGGTCTGAATTCCCCTTCTGATTTCATCCAAAAGACGTTTTTCCGCCGTTTTATGAATATGTTCTTCGTCGAATACCCCGATTGCCGCAAATTCTTCCGCAACTTCCTTGCGGATTTTCTTTCTGCTGATGTCTACGAACGGCGCAAGATGGGTAAGCGAAATACTCTGTCCACCGTACTGGTTGGACGCAACCTGTGCGATAATCTGCGTGGCAATATTACAAGCCGTGGAAAAGCTATGCGGTTTTTCAATCAACGTGCCCGAAATTACCGTGCCGTTTTGGAGCATATCTTCTAAATTGACAAGGTCGCAGTTGTGCATGTGCTGCGCGAAATAGTCCGCGTCGTGGAAATGAATCAAGCCCTGATCGTGCGCCGCAACGATATCGTCAGGGAGCAAAATACGACGGGTAAGGTCCTTGGATACTTCCCCTGCCATATAATCACGCTGAACGCTGTTCACCGTGGGATTTTTGTTGGAATTTTCCTGCTTAACCTCTTCGTTGTTACACTCGATAAGCGTCAAAATCTGCGCGTCTGTCGTGTTTACCTTACGCACGAGCGCACGATTGTAACGATAGGTGATATATTTACGTGCCAACGCAAAGCAAAGGCTTGCCATCAGACGGTTTTCCACCATATCTTGAATCTCTTCGACGTGCGGAGATCTGCCAAGGTTGGCACATTCTTCCGTTACTACGTCCACAATGGCATTCAGTGCCCCCTCGGAAATACGGTCGCGTTCGTCCACTTCACGGTTTGCCTTGTGTAAAGCGTCTGCAATCTTTTCCTTGTTAAAAACAACTTCCTGCCCACTTCTTTTGATAATCTTCATTTCTTTCATCTTCCTATACACCCCATACGTAAATTTATATCTCTAATCCAAAACTTAATCGTCTATCTCTACAATATCTTGTGTTAAAACGTTCTTTTTAAACACAACATCTTGTGCGTTTCATAATTCGTGCTTTACTATTATACCATATCTTGTGGTAAAGTCAAGCGCGTGAACACAAAATATGGTATAGAAAAAACTTATGGATAACTTTTTACAAAAAACAGAAAATCCCCCATTTTTCGCCATAATTCGTTTTTTTATTTAAAAACAAGTATTGAAAAATACAATACCTTAATTTCTTTTTATATGTTTTTCAAGAAAAACCTACTTTTTTTATAGAAAAACGGGCTTTCTAGCCCGTTCCTTTTTCCACAAAGATTTTGTTTTAAAGTGCCGATTGTATCCGCTTTTCAAACTCCTCAACGCTGTTCGAGGATAAAACCGCCTGCAACAAATTTTCCGCGTTTTGCACTGACAAATAACAATCGACCAGACGAGCACGGCGTTCTTCCTCTGCGGTCTGCTCTCGTCTTTCCACGTGAATTTTCGTTCCGTCTAAAGCAGGGTACACCCGTTTATACGCCATGCTTTCACTCAAACGAATTTCATGGTTGACGATGGGTGCAATTTCCGCAGTAATAATATCGTCAAAGGGATTGCCCGTTTCCGTTGTAGCCGTTCCGATAATCGTCAGCGTGCCTTGATTTTCAAAACACCCCGCTGTAGCAAGATATTTTTTTACATATTGCAGCGTTTTGCTTTCCAAACCGCACGGCAACGTTTTACCGCCAATCGATTCGTCGGTGTCATTATAGGCTTTGGCGATTCCATTAAAAGAATCAATCAGCAAGACGACGTCTTCCCCTCGTTCCACCAAGCGTTTGGAGCGATTTAATATAAAGTTTGCAACAAACACTTGACGTTCCGCGGTATCGTCATAGGTGGTGTAAAGCAAATTCTCTTGCGGGATAAAGCGTGCAAATTGCCCGATTGCTTCCGGCGCTTGATCAACAAGCAACACAAAAATATGGGTCTGCGGATTTAACACCTGCACACCTTGGGCAATTTCCTGTATAAAACGGCTTTTCCCTGTTTTCGGCGGCGCAATCACGCAACAACGTTGACCTTTGCGAATGGGCGCAAGCCATTCTAAATATTTACAGCTGTCAAAATTTGCACGTTCGCCGTCGTAAAGATAGAGAGGCTGTACAGGTTCACAAGGCAGTCCTTTCGCCTTGTCGCACTTTTGAAAGCTTACAATCGATTCCCCGTTGATTTCCGAAATGGTAGATATAATATATGCACTTTCGCCTTGTGCCGCCTCGCCCGTAACAACGTCCCCGTCCTGCAAAGCGTACCGCGCGACAAGCTCCGCGTGCATCACAACCCTTTCGCCATTGTCCTTACAATCAAGCGGTAATAAATAATAAACGCCGTCTATTTGCTGTACTTGCCCTGTTTTTGTAAGGAATACCGTACCCCTTTGTCGTAATTCGTATTCCGATTCTTCCATCACGAGTCGGTTTCGCGGTTGTATCAGGCTCTTATATTCACTGTAAAGATCCTGGGTTTGGTTGGGTAAAACAACGTCGAATACCTCTTCGTATATTTTCTTAATTTGTTCGGGAATCTGCGGATCGACGCTGTCGTTCAGTACGGGCGCGCCGCGCTTTGTGTATTTAGGCTCTAACCTCCCCGAAAGCACGCCGACAATATCCTCAATTAACGCGTCCTTATTTTTTGCCGCTGAACGATTTACCCCTATGGATCTGCCGTAAGCACGCAATTTTTCAAGACTTTTACTGCGTAAAAAATGTTTGCAGGCATATTGAAACGTCAGTTCCTTCTTTTCTTCTGTCACGATTTTCTTCTCTCCATATAGATAATTTTAAACGCTTTGTCCAAATCTTCCGCCTCTACGGCAATTTCTCCCGACGGAACACACAAAATATCTTCTTTCTTATACAGCATCAAAAACGGTTCCGCAGACATAATATCCAGCATTCCGTCCGTCGGCTTATAATGCATAGGAATTAGCTTTTTCGGGGCAATTCCGTCCGCGTACGCCTTTGCTCCTGCCGCGTCTATGGTATACGTACCTCCAACGGGCAGCAACAAAACGTCTACGTCGCCGATTTTTTGTAACAATTCCTCAGAGCAGGGCTGACCAAGGTCTCCCAAATGACAAATGGTAACGCCGTCCATTCTAATCTTGTAAATGATATTTGCTCCGCGCAAAACGCCCTGTTTTTCGTCGTGCCAGCTATCAATCCCCTTGATTTTAACGCCGTTAAAGTGATATTCGCCCGTCTGTGTAATCACAACGCCGCTATGTACCGCTTGCGTATAATTATGGTCAAAATGTTCGTGGCTGACGGTAACAACGTCCGCCCACAACCCCGCCGGTAATTCATAACCGACCTTGGTATACGGATCAGTAAGCACACACGTTCCGTCCTTTGCGGTCAACTGAAAACAAGAATGCCCCAAATAACGAATTTTCATACTCTTTCCCCTCTTTGCGTTATTTTATCTTTGCGAGTAGCCGCAATTCCATTTCCTGCTTTTCGCCGCTGATTAACAAATCGTATTTCAGGTGCGCCACTACGTAATTTTCTGCAATTTTATATTCCACGGCGTACGTTTTGGTCAAAATTTCCCCCTCGTTGCCGTTAATACCGATTTTTCCTTTCGTCGTTTCTCCGCTTTTTAATACCAAGGACAGAGTGTAATCCCCCTCACGGACCACCTCTGCCTCTTCTCCGTGTAGCGAAATCTTTACCACGGCATTATCCTCATGATAAACAAGATTTGTCGCGCGCGGAAATATTTCAATTTTGCCCTCGCGAAGTATTTCATTCCCTGCGCCGTCCGCTTTTGTTGAAAGCATCACCTGACATGCCTGCATAATTTTTCCTCTATTTCTTTCACTTGTTCGACAATTTTCGACAATATTATAACAAATATTTTTCAAAATGTAAATATATTTTATTAATATTTTTCAAAAATAAAAAACGGCACGAGGATTAGTCGTTGCCGCGTTTTATGGTTTCCCGTATCAATCTACCTTCCTTTAATGCGTCGGAAAGGACTTTTTCGTCATTATTTTGTAAAGCATCGCGATATACAATCAAATGATTGATAAGCCCTTTTAATTCCTCTAAAGCATATTCG
>JBGVQH010000090.1:0-2139 GCA_045127475.1 Candidatus Scatosoma sp. | reverse complement strand
CCCGTCCAACCGTTCTTTTCACGGTGCGGACAGTCCTCCGAAAAACCGTGCCAATTACTCAAAAACGAGCGAATGCCCGCATCGTAGAGCCAATCTAATAATTCATGCGTGGTCTTAAAATTCCCCTTTCTTCGTAAATCGGTATGCACAAAATGTGCCGTAAGCATATCGTCAGCGGGCGCTTCGTCCAAACCGATGATTTCTACGTAACGAAAACCGTGATAGACGAATTGCGGTTTCCAATCCTCCGCTTCACCCGTCCCCGCGAACGTGTACCGATCCTCTGAGAAAAATTCCGTATCAAAAATATAACGCGCGATGTCCCAACGATCAGGCTCACCATCTTTTACACGTTCGTTATAAATAAAGCGCAACGTTTTTCCTGCTTCGCCTTTTGCGTGCAAGGAAATATACCCGGAAATATTCTTCCCGAAATCTACCATCCAGCCCGCTTTCGTCTTCCATTTATTGATAATCGGATAGCTTTCACATTCACGAATAGGCGGCATTTCTTGTTTGCAAAGCTTGCCTGCAACAGGCAACACAACACAGGCTTGTTGCCAAGCGGAATCGTCGTAATCCGCTTCCAACCAACCGTCTTTTTTGCGCGCATCATAATATTCGCCAAGGCGGATTGCATTATGAATCGTCGGGCCATCCCAAGAGAATTTCCAACTTCTATCGCTCACACACACCGTTTCCCCGCCGAGTTTCAATTCAAATTTCATACGCACGTAATCACGCCACGTCGCTTGAAAAAATCCCCATTCGTCATGTGTGGTTTGGTTATAAAAGCCATCGCCAAGTTCCACCGTAATTACGTTTTTTCCTTTTTGGATATATCCGCTGACGTCGTATTCCATATACAACGCGCGTTTGTCGTAATTGGTAAAGGCAGGCGAAAGCACATCGTCCCCCACCCGTTTCCCATTAATATGTAAAACATAAATACCCAAACCGCAAATCAAACATTGTACTTTGCCTGTTTTTTCTAAAAATACTTCTTTACGCAAACGCAAAGAAGGGCTAACCGCATTGATGGCTTTTGGGAGCAGCCTTGCCCCACTGCCTATCCATTTTGCTTGTTTGGAAAATCCCATTTTGTTACCTCTTTATTGTTTTTTATTTCGTACATGGTAGGCATCTTTCTATTTCAACGCACACCTGCCTATATCCTTTAAAAGTTTTTTATGCCTACGAGCGTTTCCACATATACGTCCGCGCACGCGCGCATTTCCCTTTCAAATTCCGCAGCCGACGGATCGAAAACTCCCACCGCAAACATTCCAGCACGTTGTGCCGTTTGCAATGCGTGGATATTATCATCAAAAAACACACAGTCCTCCACCGATACGCCAATCCGCTCAGCCGCCTGCCGATAGATTTCGGGATTGGATTTCGTCATAGAAAAATCGTCACAGCTCCAAACGTTATCAAACCAATCGAATACACCGCAGCGTTTCAAACAAGGATCGACCATTTTATGCGGACTTGCCGTCAGCACGTGCAAAGAAATCCCCTGCAAACGCAACCACTCCAAATACGCCTTAACGCCCTCTTTGAGTACGATTTCATTTCGGTATTTCGGTAGTGCGTACTCGTCCATTTTTGTTAAAATGCGTTCCAGCTCCCAAGGGCAACCCAACGTTTCCTGAAAATATTTCGCCGAGCCGAAATCCCCCAAAGGCGTGATCGTTTTAATGATGTCGTCGGGGTATGCCGTATCGCTCTCTTTCAATACGTACAGCATTTTCGCCGACCACGTGGGCATGGAATCCACCAACGTCCCGTCAAAATCAAAAATATACGTTTTTTTCATATTTTCACCAATGAAATACGTTCAACGCGCACCTGCCCGCCACCTTTTCTTATTCTTCTTCCGCTTTCGCGCTTGCTCGCAACATTTCAAAATACGTTTCCGCTTCGTCAAGCGTCATCGTATAATCATTTTCCAACGCCAAAGCAAGTAATTCTTCCGCACTCTTTACCGCTTTTGCCTTTGCCACTAATTCATCTGTTAATAGTGCCATTCTTTTCTCCTTTTGTACGATACCACTTATTTTTTATTTCAACGCGTACCTGCCCCATCCAAATCTATTAATATCGCACGACACGGCGCGCCTTCCGCTCCGCCTAAGG
>JBGVQH010000089.1:0-3131 GCA_045127475.1 Candidatus Scatosoma sp. | reverse complement strand
AAGTGCTCAACGGTATCGCCGATCCCACGCAATGCCGCGTGGCACTTGTACCCAGCGGAACGGGGAACGACTTTGCGGAAAAATTAGGGATTCCCTTAAAGGCGGCGGACGCAGTAAAGCTGTTTTTGGAAAACGAGCCCAAGGACGTAGATTATCTGCAGGTAGGGAACAGGCGCTGTATGAACGTCGCAGGATTGGGTATGGACGTGGAAGTATTAGAACGGTGCCAGCGGGGTAAGATGCGCGGCAAGTTAAAATATTTTGTCAGTCTTTTAAAGACATTTTTCGTATTCAAGGGCTATGCGATTATCATGCGGAAAGAGGACGGCACGGAAGAACGGCACGAGGCGTTGTTGGCGGCGGCGTGCAACGGCTCTCAATTTGGCGGCGGTATTCCCATTTGTCCGCCGGCAGAGGTGAACGACGGAATGATGAACGTGATGGTGGTGGACCATATCAAAGGGAAATGGCAGCTGATGAAAGCACTGTTGACTTTGATGAAAGGAAAGATGCCTCAATATCACCATGCCACGCATTTCCTTTGCGAAAGCGTACGGTTTGAACCGCTTAATCCTTGCACGGTGCAGCTGGACGGGGAATTGTATCCCAAACTGCCTTTTGAGGCAAAAATTGGTAAGGGCTTGAAAATGTATTATTGACAATTTTACGGCAAAGGTTGCGCGTAAAACGAGGTTAGAGAAACTATGCAAAACGGAGCGTATAAAAAAATTTTGAATGCGATGCCCGAGGGGGTATTCGTGTTTGATGATAAGCTGCGCGTGAAATTCACGAACGCGGCGTTTCGGCGTTCCGTTTCCGACGAGGTAAAGCCTGTCGGCACGCTTGCGGACGTAGTGGGCTGCCGTGAACAGAACGTTTGCGGAAGGAATGCCGCGTGTGAATATTGTACCTTTTATCGCGCTAGGAAGGGTGCGGTTGCCGAGCGAGAAGAAAAGACGGAAACGCTGCAAACGACGGTGCAGCGGACAGGACATACGGACAAGCTGTCCTTGCGTATACGGGTGTTGCCCGCTGATAAAAAAGGCAAGCTGTTTTTAGGGATTACGGACGGCAGTTATCAAACGGAAATCGAGCGTGATATGCTTTCTGCGCGGCAGATGCAGCAGCGGTTGTTGCCCGCAGGTAAGAGTATGGGCGGCGTTACGTATTCGTTTATGTATATTCCCTGTTTGGGCGTGGGTGGCGACCTGCCCGACGTTTACGAGCTTGACAGTAATACCTACGGCGTGCTTGCCGACGTATCGGGCAAAGGTGTTTCGGCTGGTATGCTGTCAGCGTTCGTCAAGGCAGGCTTGGATAGACGTGAGCCCGACCTTGCCAGAGCCCTTTCGAAGCTCAACGTAAAATTTAACGAATTGCACCAAGACGAACGTTCGTATATTACGGTGGCGGCGGTGCGTATCGACGAAGAGGCAAAGAAATTACGCTACGTCATGGCGGGGCATAACGCGCCGATTTTATTGAAAAACGATTTCGGTATCCACGAAATCGAGTCTGTGGGTATGCCGATATCCAACTGGGTGGAGAACGCAACCTACGAGGAAAAGGAACTCCCGTTTGCGCGCGGGGATTTGCTCGTTTTGCTGACGGACGGCGTTACGGAGTGTATGAACGCCAAGGGCGAGCTGTTCGGTATCGAACGCACGGAGAGTGTACTGATGCAATCGCGTAGCGCGGAAGATTTTATCGGAAAGCTGAAAACGGCGCTTGGCGTGTTCAGCGGCGGAAAATTCAGCGACGATATTACGGCAATAGCCTTTGATTTATAGGCTATCTAATGCGTGAAAGGGCGGTTTAGAGTCCGTTCTGCATAAAAGGAAAACGGTTTGGCAAAAAATATAGAAAACCAAAAGACAAGGAGCGCGTTATGGCTCGGGAAAGCAAGTGGAAGAATTTTTTTCAACAACTGAATAATCCGCCGACCTGGGTTGCAACGCTCGCTTTTGCGACGACGATTATTGCCTGTCCTTTGGCGATTGCTACGATTGTAATGGACTACGGGCATAACGTGTATGCGATTGTGGCGTACGTGATTTGTGCCATCGTTTTGCTGTATACACTGTACGTGCTGATTATGTCGATACGGCGGTTGCACAAGAAAGTGGGAAAGGCGGCGGATAGGTTTAAATTTACCCGCAATCTATACAAAAGCTATGAATTTAGAAGTATTTTCTTCGGCGTATGTTCGTCGCTGTTCAACGTCGGGTATACCGTCTTTTTGACGACGATGGCGATACGGTTCGATTCGGCGTGGTACGGGGCGTTGTCCCTCTATCATATCTTGCTTGTGCTCACGCTGGGGGGAATGTTGGTGCGAAATGCGACGGATGAGCATAGGTATAAAAACGATTTTTACGCTTTGCAAAAATCGAAAATCGGGGTGTTCCGCTATTGTGGATATATGCTCTTGATACAGGCGGCGGCGTTGTCCATTTCCGTTTTGGAGATGGTCGTAGGCGGTACGGGCTTTCAAATCCCTAAATGGTCCTTAATTTTATTCGGCATGTTTGCTTGTTGGCGGATTATAACGGCAATCGTCAACTTTGTTCGTTCGACAACCTATGATGATTTGGCGGTGCGTGCCGTGCGGTATTTGAATTTGGTAACGGCGTTCGTATCGGCGTTGACCTTTGTAACGGCGTTTTTTGCGGCGTTTCCTCTGAAAAGAGAAATTGACGTCGCGGTGGTTGACGCTTTGGCGGGCGGGATTGTCTGTGTGATTATCGTCGCCCTTGGCGGGTTTATGATTGCGTTTGCTGACCACGCACGAAAGCGTATGCAAAGCAGCGAGAATAAGCAAAAGGCGCTTTCTACCGCAAGAGGTGGGTATAACCGTGATGGATACCGTGAAGAATACGGCGGGGCAACGCAGATACACATGGACGAAATATACGACGTGAGCAGTCTTGACGAAGTAAACAAGAAAGATGAATAATCGTTATGGAGATGGATTATGGAAATAGTAAAGTTGTATCCCGAATGTAAAGACAACATCTGGGGGGGCGTAAAATTAAAGGAAAAATACGGAAAGCAGACGGACAAAGATCCCGTTGCGGAAAGCTGGGAGTTGTCCTTTCACAAGGACGGTCCTACCCGCCTTAAAAACGGCG
>JBGVQH010000088.1:0-2736 GCA_045127475.1 Candidatus Scatosoma sp. | reverse complement strand
CCCTGTATTTATGCAAAAAAGCGCCGCTTTTTCAAGAAAGAGGCGCTTTTTTATCGATTTTGCCGTTTATTCGCTTGACCGTTATCGAAAAATATGATAATATAGTCGATATCTAAGTCTACGAAAGGAGTGAGTGAATATGAAAAAAGAAATCCCTTATAAAATCTATTTAAGTGAAAGCGAGCTCCCGTATACTTGGTGCAATTTGCGCGCGTTTATGAAGAACAAGCCCGCACCCTTGCTCAGCCCTGCGACCATGCAACCGATTACGGTGGAAGAGCTGTCCGAAGTGTTCTGCGAAGAGCTGGCTAAGCAGGAGCTGGACGATACCACTCCCTATATTGAAATCCCGACCGAAGTGCGCGATTTTTATAAGATGTACCGCCCTGCGCCCTTAATCCGCGCGTATTGTTTAGAGAAAAAACTGGGTACGCCCGCGCATATTTATTATAAATTTGAAGGCAACAACACCAGCGGTTCGCATAAATTAAACTCGGCAATCGCGCAGGCGTATTACGCCAAAGAACAAGGCTTAACGGGCGTTACCACCGAAACGGGCGCAGGACAATGGGGCACGGCGCTTAGTATGGCGTGCTCGTATTTTGGGCTCGATTGCAACGTGTTCATGGTAAAATGCTCGTACGAGCAAAAGCCTTTTAGGCGCGAAGTGATGCGCACCTACGGCGCAAACGTAACGCCCTCTCCGTCTATGACGACGGAGGTCGGCAAAAAAATCAACGCAGAATTCCCTGGCACGAACGGGTCGCTGGGGTGTGCCATTTCGGAGGCGGTAGAGGCGGCATCCACTCGCGAGGGGTATCGCTATGCCTTGGGCAGCGTGTTAAACCAAGTATTGCTGCATCAATCGGTAATCGGTATGGAAACGAAAACCGCACTGGATAAATACGGCGTAAAAGCGGATATTATTATCGGCTGTGCAGGCGGTGGCAGCAATTTGGGGGGATTGATTGCACCCTTTATGGCGGAAAAATTAGAGGGTAAAGCCGATTATAAATTTATCGCGGTAGAGCCCTCGTCCTGTCCTACCCTCACACGCGGCAAATATGCGTACGATTATTGCGACACGGGTAAAATTTGCCCCCTGTCCAAAATGTATACCCTCGGTTCGGGCTTTATCCCCGCGGCAAGCCACGCAGGCGGTCTTAGATACCACGGCATGACCTCTACCCTGTCTGAACTGTACGACCAAGGCTTGATGGAGGCGCGTTCGGTAAAACAAACGGAAGTTTTCGAGGCGGCGGAATATTTCGCGCGTATCGAGGGCATTTTGCCCGCTCCCGAATCGGCACACGCAATCCGCGTGGCTATGGACGAGGCAATCAAATGCCGCGAAACAGGCGAAGAAAAGGTTATCGTGTTCGGCTTGACGGGTACGGGGTACTTCGATATGATGTCCTACGAAAAATTCCACGACGGCAAAATGACGGATTATATCCCCACCGACGAGGAAATCGAAAAGGGCTTGGCAGGCTTGCCGAAATTTTAACAACTAAAAAACGAACATTGAAAAACACTTGCGCTTGGTCGCAAGTGTTTTTTGTTACGGCACGCTCCGCCCCTTTGGGGCTAACCACATAGCTTTTTGCCCGCATTTGAGGGAAAGTCCATTCGTTTTTCTCTACTCCCTCACCGCCGCCCACGCGCGATTTTTGTCCTGTTGCGGCAACGCTTGTCCCACCCCGTCGTATGGGGATAACCGCCCATGCCCCACCCCGCAAACGACGGAAAGCGACTTCGTTCGATAGGCGAGTTTTGCCGTATGCATCTTAGGGCATATAAAACTTTGCTTTATTTTTACCTTTTCGGGCAAAACGCCTTGACTTTTCTTTCGTTTTGATTTACTATACCATAGATTGAAAACGAAACGAGATTTTTTATAGGAATACCATGAGTTCTACCGTAGACATGACGGTCGGCAACCCGACCAAACACATTTTAAAATTTGCCCTGCCTCTATTACTTGCAAATTTTGGGCAACAATTATATATGCTCGTCGATGCTGCTATCGTAGGGCGCGGCGTGAGCGTAAAAGCCCTTGCCGCCGTCGGTGCTACCGATTGGACTTGTTGGTTAATTCTTTGGTCGGCTATCGGTTTTACGCAAGGCTTTTCCACCTTAATTTCCCGTTATTTTGGGAATAAGGACTACACAGGCATCAACAAAATTATTGCTATGTCCACCCTTTTATGTATCGCCCTCGGCGGCATATTAACCGTCGCAGGTTTAAGCTTAGCAAGTCCTATTCTACACGCGCTAAACACCCCCGACGATATTATAGGCGGCGCAAAAACCTATCTGCTTACGATGGTTTCCGGCACGATTGTTGTAACGGCGTATAATATGGCGTCCGCTATCTTGCGTGCACTCGGCAACGGGAAAACCCCTTTGCTTGCTATGGTTATCGCAGGCATATTAAATATCGGGCTCGATTTTCTGTTCGTCTTTGCCTTTGATTGGGGAATTTTCGGGGCGGCGATTGCCTCCGTCATTTCTCAATTCGTATCCTTTCTCTATTGCCTTTTTGCCATCTTAAAAATTGATTTTATAAAGCTTGACCGCACGGCTTGGCGATTCGATTGGAAAGTCATCAAAGCGTTACTTTCTCTTGGCACACCAATCGCCTTGGAATACGTAATCATTTCCCTCGGCGGTATTTTCTTGCAATCTTCCGTCAATCTTCAAGGTAGTTCTTTTATTGCAGGCTATACCGCGACC
>JBGVQH010000087.1:0-3751 GCA_045127475.1 Candidatus Scatosoma sp. | reverse complement strand
TGGCTCACTTTACCAATCCAGCTAAGTCGCTGTATTTTAAAGAGAATTTGATAGATTGCGACGATATTTTATTGATCGGCGAACCGAAAGTGTACGAATTTTTGGACAAAATTTTTAAAACGCTGTCTGAAAATTTCACGTCGCGCAAGGTCAATATCGGCATGGACGAAGCGCACAACGTTGGACTTGGTAAATATCTGGAAAGAAACGGTTATCGAAACCGTTCAGAAATTTTAGTTGAACATCTGAATAAAGTATCGGAAATTGCCAAAAAATACGGTTTTAAGTGCCACATGTGGAGCGACATGTTTTTCCGCTTGATCACGGGTGGGGAATATTATTTGACCGAAGAAACGAAAGACGTGCACGTATCCCCTGAGATTATCGCCAAAGTTCCTGAAAACGTTGCGCTTACCTATTGGGATTATTATACAACGGATAAAGAGAAGTACGATCTGATGTTTGAAAAACACAAAGAGTTTAACCGCGACGTGTGGTTTGCAGGCGGCGCTTGGACGTGGCAAGGGTTTGCTCCCCTTGGCGCGTATTCGCTCAAGAGTATGCGCCCCGCTATGGAAAGCGTACACGAAAACGGCATTGAAAACGTAATCTTCACCGTTTGGGGGGATAACGGCAAAGATTGTTCGTATTTTGCAATTTTGCCGACTTTGTACGTACTTCGTCAGTTTGCCGACGGAAACTATGATATGGATAAAATCAAGGCGGATATGAAAGCGCAATTCGGCTGGGATTACGACGAGTGGCTCGATTTGGATTTGCCCAACGATTTGCGCAAAAAAGGCGTTGCATACGACAACTGGAACTGTGTATGCAAGATTATGGCGTTTACCGATCCGTTCCTTGGCTTGCGCGACGTAGATTATGCGACGTTCGACCGTATTCCGTATGCCGAGTACGGCAAAAAAATTGCGGTGCACGCAAAAAACGCAGGGGAATTTTCTTATATTTTCGACACGCTTTCCAAACTTTGTCTGTATTTAGAACACAAGGCGGATTTGGGTATTCGTACTCGCGCGCTGTATCAGGCAGGGGATAAGAAAGGCTTGAAAAAAATTGCGAAAGAATACGTGGAAACGGTTAAGGCTTTGGACGTATTTACCGCGGCGCAAAAGGATTTGTGGTTTAAAGAAAATAAACCGTTCGGTTGGGAAGTGCAAGAGGTGCGTATCGGCGGTATCCGCGCCCGTTTGCTTTCGTGTAAAGACCGTTTGCTTGCCTATATCAGCGGAAAAATTGATAAAATTGAGGAGCTGGAAGAAAAATTGCTCGATAGCGGCGGATACGAATTTGGGTATCATCTCTACCATGAAACGTACGGTCCGTCCAATTTATAAAAGGTATTAAAAATGACAAAAAGCGCGCGGTGTGTCCGCGCGCTTTTTTTGCAGGTTAAAATGATAGAAAATAAGCCCGTTTTTTTGTGCAAAAAAAAGGAAAAACGCTATTGACAATACGCCCAATATGGTGTATAATAATGGCAAAATTAAAATAGGAGAATATGTTGCTATGCAAATGACGTTCCGTTGGTACGGCGAAGGTAACGACCGTATCAGCTTGCAGGATATCAAACAAATTCCCGGCGTCAAGGGCATCGTGTGGGCTTTGCACGATAAAATGCCCGGTGAAATTTGGGAAGAACACGAGATTGCAGCGGTAAAAGCGCAATGTGATAAATACGGTTTTAATATCGACGTGGTTGAATCGGTAAACGTGCACGACGATATCAAGATTGGTTTGCCCACGCGCGATTTGTATATCGCAAATTACATACAGACCATTCGCAATTTGGCGAAGTTCGGCGTAAAGGTAATCTGTTACAACTTTATGCCCATTTTCGACTGGACGAGAAGTAACCTTTTCCACGAAGTCGGCGACGGCTCTACTGCGCTGTTCTATGAAAAGGGTATGATTCAGGACGATTACAACGCAATGGCGAAATACATTTTGGATTTCACCGAAAAATATAACATGTCCTTCCCTGGTTGGGAACCTGAACGTATGGCAAAGCTTGACCAGCTTTTCAAAGCGTACGAGGGTGTGGATCACGAAAAACTGTGGGCGAACTTGAAATATTTCTTAGAGGCGCTTATGCCCGTTTGCGAAGAAACGGGTATCAAAATGGCGATTCACATGGACGATCCACCTTGGGATATTTTCGGCTTGCCTAGGCTTTTGGTGGACGAGCCGAGTATCGACAGATTTTTGAAAATGGTCGATCATCCTTGCAACTGCCTTACGTTGTGCTCGGGTAGCTTGAATGCCAACCCCGAAAACAACGTCGCGGCGATCGTCAGAAAGCATTGCGACCGTATCGCATTTGCGCATATCCGTAACGTTAAACATTTTGAAAACGGCGACTTTTCCGAGGCGAGCCATCGCGATTGCGACGGCGACACGGGGATAATCGAAATTGTCAAGGCGTATCACGATTGCGGTTTCGACGGTTATATCCGTCCCGACCACGGCAGACACCTTTGGGGTGAAAAGGCGGGCACGGTACGCCCTGGTTACGGTTTATACGATCGTGCTTTGGGTATTATGTATATGCTCGGTATTTGGGATATGCTCGATAGGTTGGATGGCAAAAATTAACAAATGAAAACGTATTTGATTGCGGTGGACATGGAGGGAGTGCATGGCGTAAGCGGGCTGCCCTACGAGGAATCGCCTGTATACGCTATACCCCGAACGTCGGACGAGTATAAACGAGCGGTAGCGGCGGCGACAAAAGAAGTCAACGTGGTCGTGGACGAGCTGTTTGCGTGCGGCGCAGATAGGGTTGTGGTTTGGGATAATCACGGCGGCGGCGGAAATTTGGATTTTTCCTTAATCGATTCTCGTTCGGAGCAATATATCCCTGACAACACGAAACCGCGCATGGAATTTATGAGCCGTTTTTCCTTTGACGGCGTGCTGTATATCGGCTATCACTCGCGCGCAGGTTCTCTGCGAGGGGTTATGTCGCACACGTATAACAGCCAAGCGATACAATATTATCGCTTAGACGGCAAACAGGTGGGCGAATTTGACGTGGACAGCGTAATCGCGGCAAGTTACGGCGTTCCTTCCGTCTTTTTGGCAAGCGACGACGTTTGCGTAGAGCAGGTATTAAGTCGTAGCCCTGAAACGGAAACGGTTGTTACGAAAATGGGTCTTTCCCGAAGAAAAGCGAACTTCCTCGACGAGAACGAGGTGCTTGCGAACATCCGCGCCAGCGTAAAGCGTGCGGTGGCAAAGGATATACAACCGATAAAACTTTCGTTTCCTTGTGAAATAGAAGTTCGTTATACAAAGCAAGAAGTGGCAGAGAACAATTATCAAAGATTGTCGGCGCAAATTCCCGTTGCTTGGGGTGAAGACGCGCACACGATACGCGCGACTTTGCGCAGTATAGACGATTTGCAATTATTTTTAATTATTTTTTAAGAAAAAACCAAATAGGAGAATATAAAAACATGAACGTACCTTTTAACGTAAATTTGGAAAACAAAGTGGTTGCCGTAACGGGTGCAGGCGGTATTATTTGTAGCGAATTCGCCAAGGCTTTGGCGGAATGTGGTGCAAAGGTTGCGCTTCTTGATATTAACTATGACGCGGCTGCGAAGATTGCGGCGGAAATCGGCGAAAATGCGATTGCAATCCGTTGCAACTGTTTGGATAAGGAAAGCATTATCGAGGCGAAAAAATCGATTAACGAAAGCTTTGGCGCGGTAAACTTTTTAATCAACGG
>JBGVQH010000086.1:0-3620 GCA_045127475.1 Candidatus Scatosoma sp. | reverse complement strand
GATGAGCTCGTATACGACCCTACTCTTCCGCCTCCCGCGATTGGTCAAGGCACCAACCGCAACCCGATGCCTACCTTCGACGGCGACGTAGAAAGTCTTGGTTTTGCGGCGGGAACGACGGTATACCAAGTCGTTGGTCCTGACGGCAACGGAAAAGACGTAAAATTGGTAGCACAAGTGGACGCGTCGGGCGACAACGCGTATGCGAAGATGGACATTGTGTTTTCTACAAACGCGCCCTCGTTCAGTATGTGGATTACTGCGGATAATCTCCATTTGGGGTATTATACCGTAAAACCGACCAGTTTTACGACGGACGGACACGGCAATCCCGACAGAGATATTTTCGTAACCGACGCCAATGGCGAACGCCTGACAACGACGAATTTTGAGGCGAACAAAAAGTATACGCTGTACATTGGACTTGACGGACGGGAGATCACCGTGCAGGTGTCCACGTATTCTTCCTTGACAATGTATATTGCAAATATCGATTGCATTACGGAGGCGGACGCGCCCGTTGAACCCGCTGAGCCCGTTCAAGGAAAAGAATTACGTGTTCTGTTTATCGGGAACAGTTTTTCTGACGATACGGAAGCGTACATGGTGGATATTCTCTTAGAGCTTGGATATACGAATATTACCGTGGGTAATTTGTATATTGGCGGTTGCTCGATTGATACGCATTATACAAATATCATGAGCGGCGCAAGTGCGTACGATTTCAGACTCAAGAGCCATAACGGCATGAAGTACACCGAATACGCACCGACCTCGGTGGGTGGCAAAAAGCAATCGATTGCGTTTGCTATTGCTTATGCGGATTGGGATATCATCAGCGTTCAACAAGCGAGTGGCGACAGCGGAAAAGCGAACACGTACGACAAATTAGACGCTTTGGTAGAAGAAGTGAAAAAGCAGGCGACGAATGAGGACGTTGAAATCGTATTCAATATGACCTGGGCATATCAAAGCGATTCGACGCACGCACAGTTCCCCGATTACGGCAGCAATCAAATGCAGATGTATAACGCGATTGTAAACGCCGTTGACACGAAGGTAAATTATACCGTCGTTCCTAACGGTACGGCAATTCAAAACGCAAGAACGTCGTTTATCGGCGATAACCTCACGCGCGACGGATATCACTTGAACTTAAATATCGGTCGTTTTATCGCAGGTCTTACCTTCGTTGCAAAGGTAACGGGCGAGGATATTAGCGATTTTGCTTATGCGCCCAACGGCGTTACGAACGAACAGCTTATCGTTGCCATCGAAAGTGCTCAAAATGCAATCAAAACGCCTTTTGAGGTTACCCAATCGGAATATGCAGACGAATCGAGCACCACCCCCGACGTTACGGCGGGCGGCTCTAACACACTCGCCGTAAGCAAGTATCGCGGCGACGTAACACAGCTCGGTTTTGCGGCGGGTACGACCGTATATCAATACGACGGCGTGGATAGCGGCGCGGACAAAGCGGCAATCAAGGTTGATTCTGCAAACTACGATTACGTAGACGTTCAGTTCGTGATTGGAAAAGGCGACGGATATTTCTTTATGTACGGTCGCAAAGGCGGCAGCTACCATAACGGCGGCGTTTCGTACATTGTAGACCCCAGTTGGATTAGACTTGGAGATGGCAAAAACAGTTCGTCCGACAGAGTGATAGAGGTCTTTGATGCAAACGGCAACAAGGTAACGTCGTTGATGAGCAAAAATGTGCTGTACACGTTGCGCGTTTATACCAAGGTTGGCGCGTTGGACGAAATCTTGATTGGGAAGACGGGTTCTACTATCTATTTTGCAAACGTTCAGCAAGGGATTGCGGGTGAACCCGCAAAGCAAGGCCCTATCAAGGTGGGGGAGTACGCAAAACTCGTTACCCGAATATAAGGGCGACGTCAAGGCGGTGGGCTTTGCGGAAGGCACGTTCCTGCAATATATGGTAACGGAAACGGTAACGGACCCTTGGAAGGCAGAGCCTACGAGCGGCAAAACGAGAGAACAGATTGCGGCGAAAATTCCCGGTCAAACAGGGAAATACGTAACCGTTCAATTTGCGGTGTCGGAAGATATTGCCAGCGGAAGTGTTTTCTACGTTTGGGGTTTATCGGGAGAAAAGCACACACAGAATGGTGGTATAAACTTTACAACGAAAAACCACGGGCGTATTTTAGATGTGAATGGTCAAGAAGTTACTTCTCTTTCTAAGAATACGGTTTATATTTTAGAATTGTATATCGAAGGAACGGATACGTATAAGGTTGCAAACATTTGCAAAACGGGCATGGAATTGTATTTTGCGCCCGATAGTATCACGTATTCCGACCTTTCTATGGCTGCGTAAGAAACTTTCCGAAAATATAGCCTGTGAACGCGCTTATCAAGACATTTTGTTGTTCGTTGTATTAAACGAAAGATATTGAAAAATTAAGACGAGTGGACGGCTTGAAATCAAGATTAAAAATGCGCGCTTTTGATAAGATTTTGTCTTAAAATGACATTAAAAAGATTTACGCATATGCTACAATGAAAGAAACAAAAAGGTGGCGATATTATGAAAAATGATTTCGGTTATAAAGCGGGCAAGGTTACCAAGGCGTTCGAACTAGACGGATATTATCTTTGGGATTGTTCGGTGATAAAATCGGGTGGTAAATACCACATGTTCTCGTCGCGTTGGGAAGAAAAACGCGGATTTGGTTGGAATTGGGTGTTCAACAGTGAAATTATTCATGCGGTAGCGGATAAACCCGAGGGCCCGTACGAGTTTAAAAACGTCGTTCTGCCCCGCCGCGGCAGGGAGTATTTCGACGGCATGAACACGCACAACACCTGCATTAAAGAATACAATGGGAAATTTTATCTCTATTATATGGGCACGACCTATCACGTCGATCCCCCTGAACGGGATATCGATATCCCCGAATATTTGGCGATTGAAACGTGGAATAGAAAGCGTATCGGGTTGGCAGTTGCCGACGATATCAACGGCGAGTTTGTGCGCCGTGATAAGCCCTTATTAGAGCCGCGCGATTGCAGATATTGGGATTGTACGATTACGACCAACCCGTCCGTGGCGATTATGCCCGACGGCAAGACGTATATGATTTATAAATCGCGTAGGGCGATTGGTAAGCCCCTGCAAATTGGCGTTGCGGTGGCGGATAGTCCCGATGGTGAGTTTGTGCGTACTTCGGACGAGCCGATTTTTGATTTTAAAAACGACAATATGGCTTTGGAAGATCCTTGTATTTGGTATGACGACAAAAAGAAAAAATTTTGCGCGGTCATGAAAGACGACGTGGAAAATGGCGACCACGGCGTTACGGGTGAATGGGGCAGCGGCTTTTACGCCGAAAGCGACGATTGTAAGACGTTTACGCTGGGCAAAAACCCGAAAGTGTATTCCCGAACGGTAGAATGGGAAGACGGCAGGGTAACGACGCAGGGGAATTTGGAACGGCCCTGTGTGCTGTTCGACGAAAACGGCGAACCAACCCATATTTTCTGCGCAACAGGCGACGGTGGCAAATACCGCTTTGAGGGCAGAACGTATATCGTTTGTATAAAATTAGAAAAAGAGTAAAAAGACGCGGCGGTTGCAAAACGCCACC
>JBGVQH010000085.1:0-2275 GCA_045127475.1 Candidatus Scatosoma sp. | reverse complement strand
GTCATTTCTGCCAAGTTTGCACCCTTACCGCCGAGGATGTCACGCATTTTTGCGTTGCCTTCTGTTGCGCCTTTCGCAAAGAGATAGCAATACTTTTTTGCCATAATTTATATTTCCTCCAAAATGAATTTTTTAACCTTTTTATGCCGACGCTTTTTATCTGCGGGTTTTACGTGTGATTTGCTTTTATACCGCAAAAATACCCGCGTCCACCTTTTTCATTGGACGTGTGCGCATCGTATTTGATTTTTCGTAATTATTATTTTAATATAATTTGAAAGAAATATCAAGCCTTTCATAGAGGCTTTTTGATATTTTTTCGTATTTTTTAGAAATTTTTTCGCTCTTTTATGCAAATTTTCATCAATCCTTTACAAATTCACAGGACAACCACAGGGTTTTGACGCACACCTGCCCATGTCCTTTCATTTTCAACGCGTACCTGGGTGGGTTGTTTTTCTTATATTGGCTCATACTGATAAATGTTGATTATGTTTTTTTGTTTTCTTTTTGCATAATGATACGCTTTCGCCGCGCCACCCCAACTCCTTTGCACTGCCGTCACCACAAAATCGCAACGATCAATCATTGCTTCATTTGTTTTCACAATCGCATACTTAGGCGGAACTCTCTCTTCCAACAAATACACGGAGTCATCGTATTTCTCAGGTAAAAACTCTTCCTTTTTTTGCGGTAAATAAGAATACACCAACGTACTTTTTATATGAGGATACCGCTTTTTTTAAACTTGCCACAATATTAGAACAAATCGCATCAAAAGCACCCCTCCCTCCTGAATAAAATTGTACAACACCTTTTTCTTTTATGAGATGTTCGATAACTCCTTCTATTTTTCCGTATTCGTTATCATAATTTTGTTGCGCATGACCAAAAAATACACAAGCCTTCATATCAATCCCTACATCGATTAGAATATGAAAATTATACATCATTTAATGATGTAAATCAATACTTTTTACATCACTTTATTGTATATTCTTTATATGGAAACCGCAAAAATAATTGGACAAAATTTAAAAGAGGCAAGAAAATTCAAGGGGCTCACACAAAAAGAAGTGGCTTCTATTATGCACATGACGCAACAGCAATACAGCCGCTTTGAAACAGGTACGTTTGAATTAAATTACAAACAAATATTATCTCTTTGCGAATTATACGAAATTACCCCAAACGAATTATTTCATATAGAATAATGCTTATATCCTATAATAAAAACTCCCGTTTGATACGGGAGTTTTTTCCTTTAAAACATATTGAAAAATGCTTTTTCACCGCTTAAGAGCTGTTCGTCCAACACCCAAGCACCGTTCTTTTTTACAATACCAAACTCGCATTCTTTTGCCGCTTCGAACAAATCTTCGCCGTCATAGCCCACAATTTTATCCGACATGGTATCCAAAATCCGCTTTGCATCGGGCGTAAATCTCGACGTTGTGATAAAGATCCCACGGCAATGCTGTTTGCCTTCCTTGGCTTGTCTGCATGCGCACGCGCCAATGAATTGCTGCAACAGCGTTTCGCCTACTACCCACAACCGCTCGTCGCCCTTTTCAGGGTTCCAATTCTTCGATTGTATGTAGATCGTTTCCCTAAAACCAAGCCGATCGGTAAGCTCGATCTCGCCGTCGATACCGCCGTCGTGAGCGCCTCCCATTACTTTCAAACCTTCCAATCTACGTCCGTTTCTACGGGAATATCTTTCTAATAAATACACCGAATAGTATTCGAAATAATCGCCGCCAAGCGAACGGATTTTCCGCAAAAACGCATCACGCAATTTTTCATCCGTCGTCAAGGGTTTTTGAGGCGCTTTTTCCACACGCAATCTGCGTTTATCCGCTTGCGGCTGCACAGCCGTTTTCTCCGTTTTGACCACCGTCTTTACGGTTTTTACGGGCTGTTCTTCCGCCTTAGGAGCAGATTTATTATCCTCCTTTGCAGCAGGTTTTGCTTCCGCCTTTTGAACGGGCTTTTCTTCCGTTTTCACTTCGGCTTTCACTTGTGCAGGCGCGCTTGGCGCAGATACACTAGGCGTAGGCATAGGCGCAGGCGTTTCTTGTTTAGGAAGAGGCTTAGGCTGTTGTTTTTCTTCCTTTTGCACGTTCCCGAATAAGAAACTCATATCCATGACAACGTTTTTCGTTGCCACTTCCGCTTTGGGCTTTTGCACGAGCGCAACGCTCTCCGATTTTTCTTCCGCCTTTTGTTCCTTCTTAGGTTCTTCGGAGATTATTTCTTCGGATTTTTGATCGTT
>JBGVQH010000084.1:0-2586 GCA_045127475.1 Candidatus Scatosoma sp. | reverse complement strand
GTGTATAATCAGTCGCAATGTGTAATCGGGCTTGGCGGCGGTGTTGTGTTTGATCGAATAACCATTATAACAATGACGGTTGTCAGCGTTTTTGTAGGAATATTTGTTTTGTATAAGGTATTTACTTATTCGGATAAGGAGCGTGTGGAACTCTATCAAAAATTAGGAATACACGAAAAAAATAAAGCAAAAACATAGCGCTACGACGCGCATAACAGCTTGTGATGCATAATACAATAAAAGAGCTCCCTTTGCGAGATTTTGCAAAGGGAGCTCTTTTATTGAAAGGGAAAAATTTAAGTTACTTAATATTGATCCACATACGGTTAACCCGTTCGTTATCTTCTTTATTAAAAGGTTTCATAACGACCAAACGCTCGGTCGTTTCTTCGTCGGGGTATTGTGCAAACAACTGACGAGAGAGCTGGTCAGAAGAAACGGTAAGGGGGGTGTACCCATCGCCGAAGAAGTAGGACAAATCATACATCGTGTCGCCTTCCTCGTCGCCGTAGGTATAATCGACGTACTCGTATACCTTTTCGCTACCCATGCAGCTAGTGTAACCAATATAATACATATTCCGCACGACGTTTTCGGGTAGGGAAAGGAAATTGATAAAGGCGGTGGAGATATGTTCGTTTGCACCGTTCATCATAACCCAACCGTCAAACCAAATATTCGACGCGCTTTCGGGAATGCTGTATTGCAACGTCAAATTACTTTCACTTTCCGCCTCGTCCATGATAAACACAGCATCGCCGCTCCATTGATAGGACGCGTCCAGCCAGCCCATAATCATATCCGTTTTTGCCTCGTCCGTCTCCAAGCCGTAAATATTCTTACGCATTTTTTGCAAACACGACCGAACACCGTCAATAGTTTGAGGGGAAGTATCGTTCATCAGTTGATACAACTCGTCAGTGGTGGGTTTTTCCGTCTTGATTTTGTCTTCAAAATACATTCCCAAACCCATGAAATAGGAATCGCGTGCGTTATCTTTTGCGGTAATTCTACGCGAACATTCCGCGCTGGTCATACAATGCCAGCTTTTCATGGTTTCAGGATTGATTTTTTCGGGGTTAAACACAAAGCCTGTCGTGCCCCACATATAGCCCGCCAAATATTCTTGCAAAGCGACGTTCGGGTTGCTAATAACCCCCGAAACGTAAGGGGAAAGGTTTCTTGCGTAATAATTTAACGGATTGCTTACGTCGAAAAATTCTTCGCCGTACGCCTGTAATCTACCCTCGTTTTTCAGCTTAATCGCCATGTATTCGGACGGACACAAAAGGTCGTAATTATCGCCCATTTTTATCTTGTTATACATGGTTTCGTTGTCTTGCAGAGCGATATATTCCACGCCCGCAAAATCCGCCTGATAATCGGGGTGTGTTTTATAATTATCGTGATACCAACCGGTGAATTCTTCATACAAAGGCTGTGCTTCTGATAATTTCTTTCCAGGGAAAGTTTTTTCGTACCATAAAACAAATTCTTCGTCGTAGACGTCTTCGCCGCCCATATCGATATATTCGTCCCAGCTTGCTACCCGTAAAACGTTGCCGTCTAACGTGCTAAAACCGGGGATTTCGCAAGCGGTAAAGCTTGCAGAAGAAAGGAGTAAACACAGGGCAAGTGCCGCGGAAAATTTCTTTCTCATCTCTTTTTACTCCTTGTCTTTTTATAGCTAATTACGTTTGCACAAATCACGACAACCACAATCAGGAAGAAAATAATCGCCGTAAAAGCCCAATATGCCGCTTTAATGGTTGGACCTGTCAGGTTGTTTTTGCTCAGACCGTAGATATGCGTGCTAATCGTTTTAAAGCTGTCGGGTTTGGTGTACGCCGTGATAACGTAATCGTCCAAAGATAAGGTAATCGACAGCAAAAAACCTGCGATAATTCCAGGCAGAATTTGCGGTATAATCACCGAAAACAACGCTTTTGTTGGTGTTGCCCCAAGATCCAATGCTGCCTCATAAAGGTTGTTATCCATTTGCCTCAGTTTGGGCATAACGGACAGTAAAACGAAAGGGGTGCAAAGAATCATTTGCCCAACGATTAGCGGGATATAGGTGTTTTTATCGATCTCAAAAAAGGAGATGAACAGGGCAAACGAGATTGCCGTTACTACTTCCGCATTGATAACGGGGATACGGTTGATTGCGGAAAGGGTGCCGTTTACTCGCTTTTTGGAGTAAAAAATGCCGATTGCCCCGATTGTACCCAAAATGGTGGAAAGCAAAGCAACGACAATCGCGAGAATAATCGTTTGCAAGACTACGCGAATAGGCTCGTTGTCAAAGTTAAAGAAATATTTATAATGGTTCATGCTGAACCCTTTCCAGCCCGACTGAATCATATTGCTTTCGTTAAAACTGTTGATTGTCAAAAACAGGATAGGAGCATAGATAAAGAACAGCACCAAACCGATAAAAAACCATTTGAGAATACTTTTGAATTTTACCATAAGGAAGTACCTCTCGTTTCCGTGATTTCGTCTGCTTTAAAGCCGCCCGTCAGCCAGGTTACTAAGAACATAAACAAAAGCAATACAAGGGCAATAAACGACCCGTCGTGCCAC
>JBGVQH010000083.1:0-9591 GCA_045127475.1 Candidatus Scatosoma sp. | reverse complement strand
CATTTTTCGCTCCTCGCGCGAACACCCGATACCGCGGTTTTTCTCACTCCTCGCCTCGGCGCACGAAAAAACACCACCCGTTTGGATGGTGTTTTTTGTGGCTGGGGCGTAGTGATTCGAACACCCGAATGACGGAGTCAGAGTCCGTTGCCTTACCGCTTGGCGACGCCCCAATATATGAGAACTTGCATTCCTTTTACCTGCGTTATTTTATCAAACTTTTTTTTATTTTGCAAGCGTTTTCACCCCCTTTTCAAAAGTTTTTTGTTTTTTCGTCAAAAAAAGTTTTTTCTCCGCTTTTTCTACTCTTTTCCCCGCTCGTCCGCGCGTTATTATAAAGAAAAAACGAGGTATATTATGCTCCTTTCTCAGTTACTAAATAAACCCCTCCACACGAACAAAACGCCCCGCGGTATAAGCGTAGGCGTCGCCTTTTCTTTGAAAAACTGCGTTGTTAAGCAACTACTTTGTTCCTCTCAACCACCGACCGACAAGTCGCCACGCAAAAGCGATTTTGCCATCAACGTATCTGCAATCTCGGCTGTTTCCGACGGAATTTCTCTTACCCATATCCGTCCAACTTTGCCAAAGCCGCAAGCAAAGCTCTTCCTTAATTTGCCCGTCTATTCTTATGACGGCGTATTTTTAGGCAATCTTATCGACGGCGAAATGGAAAATTTTATCCTTACTCGGCTTTTCACAGACCGCAACCAAGCTTTCCCCCCCTCTTCCATCAGCGTTTGCCGCGACGCGATATTTCTCCGCAAGGAAACACCCTATCCGCTCGGTCAACGCGTACCGTCCCCCCTGCTTTCACAATTACAAACCGAAGAAACGTCCGTAACAAAGCCCCTCTTAAGACGTGCTATACACCAGGGCGCGCTAGTAAAACTTACCCTTTCTTTACCGCCGTTTGCCCCGTTCTCCGACGATTAAAATCACACCTCCACCGAATATTTCGCCGCAAGCTTTAAAAGCCGAGCAAATAATTCGTTGACGGCACGGAGCTGTTCCGCGCTCCAGCTTTCGCAAAGCGCATATTCAGTAAAGGAGCGCGCCATCCTTTCCGTTTCCAAACGTTCGGCCTGCGACAAAGGCGCGTCCTGTACCCCTGCAAGCAACCGCCGCGCATGTCCCAACCGCACCGAGCCGCGGTTTTCGTATGGAACAGCCTTTCGCACGTTGTCCGTCTCTTTTTCTGCGTGCAACACCGTATGCAAGCGTGCTCGCAGGTACGAGTTATTCTTTTCAGGCAACAGACCTGCGATACTTTTCGCATTCAAAATCAATCGTCTTTTTCTGCCTGCCAAACGAAGAACCAAAGCAATACACACTTCGGTTAAAACCCATAACGTCCCCACCGTAAGCCACGCAACCGCGCGAAAAAACGCCGCCGCCCGAGCTTGGGTATCCGTCGCAAAAATCACCCACTCCAAGCCACCGACGAGCAGCAATGCAACCCCTGTATACACCGCCTGTTTTTTGCAAAGGCATGACACCAAAACAGCAACCAGCAACAATACGCCGCCGAGTATCGCCGCCGCCAGCAATATACCATTTCCTTTTGTTGCGTTATCCAGCCAATCGACCACGTTTGAAAACCACATAAAAACACCCCCTGTAAAAGCATATAAACTATGCCCTTACAGACGGTGTTCTTTTTTTACTATTTTGGCGATTTTTACCACCTTTTGTCGCAAGTACCCCCATACCGTATCGTCATCACGCCAAACCTCAATCCAAATCCACCTGAAAACCACGGCGGATATTCACAATCGTACACTCGATTTTCGAGGGCTCGATTTTCAAAACCTTCGCCGCCGCCTGACGATACAGCTCTAACTGCAAGGCATACCGCCCCCGCAAATATTCTCCATCGTGCGCCGAATATTTATAATCGACAATCCGCACCCGACCACTGCTTTCGTCCACCGCCAACAGGTCGATCGCACCTTGAAAAATCATCTCCTCGCCGCGTTCGCACGCCGACAAATTCAGGTCTGCGTCCGCCCGCTTGGCATACGTATCCTTAATCGGCAAAGCCGCCAAAAATTGCTGTTCCTTATATAAACGCATGCCGCGCAACTCATAAAACACGGGGTTAGACAAAATCTCTACCAACTGCCCTTTATCCAACAAAGAACCGCCCTCTTTATCTTCCCGTAAAAATGCCGACAAACTCTCTTCAACAAGACACGTCAGGAACTCTTTGGTGATCGACTGCCCATTTTCGTCCCACAGCAACCCAAAATCAAACCGCTCTAAAAAGGCATGGTAGGCAACCCCGACCGCCTTTGCCTTTTCACGCGCAGAACCTGCCAAAGCCACACCGCCGCTTTCAAGCAAATCTTCTATTTCTTCTTCGACTGCCGACACTTTACCAAACCCAACGTCTTGACCTTGAACAAACATACCGTTATCCCCGCCGTCCGCAATCAACTGCGTCGCCGAGCTCTTCACAGGTAAATTCTCACACCCCGTATGCGCATACTGCCATTGATAGGCATCCATAATCGAGCGCACCAACGTCGGGTCGGGGTGATATTCCAACGCCTGCCTCTCCGCCAAAGGCACGTCAAAAATCTCGTCGTGCGCAAAATATTTTTCCCAGACGGAAAAATCGGTAAATTCGGCAAACGAGCGGGCGTATTTCACGTCCGACATCGCCGTCGGCTTTTCAAACAACATGTGCAGAGCGTACTTTGCCCGCGTAAGGGCGACGTAATACAAATTCAACTCGTCCAAAACGGAGTTTTCCGTTTCCTTGACCTCGTGCAAGCGGCGCAGCCGCGTGGTCGTTTTCACCATTTTTCTCTCGTCAAAAGCACGGGGCGCAAGCCCGTATTTTTCCTCGACGTACACCTCTTCATAATCCCCGCCGCGAAACTCCGCGCTGAGGTTATCCAAAATCACGACGGGGTATTCCAGCCCCTTGGACGAGTGCATAGTGAGCACCTTTACCGAATCGTCGCCGCCCCCCTCGCAGAATTCAATTTCATACTCCAAATCACGCAAGCGGTCCAAAAAATCATGCACGGAAAGTGGTTCTTCCACCGTCGTTTCCTCGATAAAACGGTGAATACGCCGCATGCACGACGTGCCGTTTTCATGCGTCAACACCGCCCGTTCCATACCCGTTTCGGCGATAAGCAAAGTCAAAATTTCCCCAGCTGAAAACAAGCGCGCACGGTTGCGCACACTCTCAAAATACGCGTAAAATTTCTTCAGCTTGCCTGCGATACGGTCTAGCTTTTCGTCAGCGTACTTAGCGCACGCCTTACGGAAAAAGGGCTCGTCCTTATACGCCAAACGTATTTCCGTCAGCTCGTCCGCCGTCATGCCGCCCATGGTGGATAGCAATGCGCTGCAAAGAGGCACGTCTTGCTGCGCATTGTCAATCAGCGAGAGAATATCTATCAGCGTTTTCACCTCGGCATACTCGCAAATATTCACCGCCGTCGCCGTCGTTACAGGGATATCCTCAGCGGCAAGCGCCGCCACCGTCTTGGCTATCTGCCCCTTTTTCTTTCGGGATAAAATGGCGATATCCGCATACTCCACGGGACGGTACGTATTCGCTTTTATATCGTAAATTTTCTTTCTCCGCTCCTCTTCGATAATATGACGGATGGTCTTAGCAACACTCGTCAGTTCAACCGTATTTTTCTGCGCACTCTCGCGGACGGAATACACCCCGCGCGCCGCCGTTTCCTTTTCCTCGACGCCGAAGAAATGCACCTGCACACGCCCGTCGCCAAGGGGATATAAGCCGCCGCGCTCCATAAACGAGCCCTGTGCATAATCCACGTCGCACACCTGCGGGGTCATTGCCAACGAAAATTGCGCGTTTACCGCATCTAAAACCGCGTCGCTGCTGCGAAAATTCCTCGTCATCTTCAGGCTCTGCCCGTCCCCACTCTCAAAAGCACGCTGTTTTTCCACGAAAAAGCGGGATTTACTGCCGCGGAATCCGTAAATCGATTGCTTGACGTCCCCCACCAAAAAGAGCTGTTCTCCGCTTAATCGCGTGATAATTTCCTCTTGCACGGGGTTTACGTCCTGATATTCATCCACGAACACGCGCTTGTATTTTTCGCGCACCTCCTCCGCCACCTTTTCGTCTTTTAACAGCGCCAATGCCTTGTGTTCCAAGTCGTTATAATCCAAAACACCCCGCTCTTTTTTCAAAGCCTCGTATTTTTCGTCAAATTTTAAAAGGTATTTCGCAAGCACCGCCGCAGTTTCGCCCGCACGAACAAACGCCGCCAGTTCCTCTTCGCGTGATAACGTCTTTTCAAACTCATTCTCAAACGCCTTGATTAAGCGGTCTTTTAAAAAGCTCAGCCTCTCGACGTGCAAAAGAACGTCTGACGACATATTCTTATTTTTGCGGTTGGCTGTAAATTTGGGCTTTTCCACCTTTGCCAAGGCAAAATAATCGGGTGCGGAAAGCAGAGTTTCCACCCATGTAATCAGCTCGCTTGCTAGCTTACTTTGCGCCGATTGTCCGTCGCCGAAAAAGTCGTGCTCCGTTTCCAAACCGTCCAGATAATAACGGCATTTTTGAACAAACAACGCATACAATTCCGCGCAAACCTCGTCGAATTTTTCCTCGTTATACCCCGTCGTTGCCGTCAAATATTCCTTATAATCGGCGCGGTTGCGGAGCTTTTCATACGTTTGCGTAATAATTTTTCGCAACGTATTATCGCTCTTTTTGCGCCAATACAACGCCAAAAGCTGTGCAAAATCCCCGTCCTTGCTCTCATATCCCTCGTCCAACAACTCGTCCAACGCCTCGTTTTTAAGCGCCACACCCTCCGCGTCGTCCCCTCCGATTACGCGGAAAGTATTTTCCACGTCCGCCGCAAAGAAATGGGTGCGGAGCAGCTTTGCGCAAAAGGAATGAATTGTGGAAATATCGGCGTTTGACACTTCCGCAAGCTGTTCTTTAAGCGCTTTGCGCCGTACCTCGTCGACGTCCTCGCGGTTGATTGCCGCAATCAATGCCTCCGCCAGCTTTTCTTTCATCTGTGCCGCCGCCTTTTTGGTAAAGGTTACCGCCAACAGCTCGTCCACGCCCAGCTCCCCTGCCTGTATCAGCCGAATAATCTTTTCAATCATTACCGTCGTTTTGCCGCTGCCTGCCGAGGCGGAAACGATCACCCTGCCGTCAGCATCCAAAGCGGCTTGCTGTTCTTTTGTAAAGCGTTCACTCACGACCGTTCCCCCTCCTTTTCCTTTTTTGCAATCGCCGCAATCGTTTTCGGGTCTATCTTACTTTCCTTTCTCGGCTTGCGCGTATCGCAGTCAAAGCCGCACATACCGCCGTATTTACAGAACTTACACTCGTCCTCGTAAGGCGTGGGCGCGATATACCCCTCTTTAATTTCTTGATTGCCGCGGCGGGCAACCAACACCGAATAATCTAAGAAATCACGGAAAGTTTCCTCGTTCATGACCTTGGTAGCAGCTCCACTATTTTTCAGCGCCGCCGAAAAATACTCGCTCTTTTTCTCTTCCGTCAAATGCACGTCCCCGCAAAGCAACGCCTCGCGATCGCCGTTCAAAAACCCTTTCATGCGGAAACGCCCCTCGTCCTCGTTTGCATACTCGATAGAGGCGGGAAAATAGAACACGCCCGCAGGGACACGCTCCCCTTTGAGTGCAGACATATACAGCTGCATTTGCAATTTTCTGCCCGTATAATACGCCCCCGCGCTGTCGTCGATATGCCCCGTTTTATAATCGATAATCCGCACGTATTTGTCCGTGCCGTCCACTCTGTCCACGCGGCCGTAAAAGCCCTCGCCGTCCACCTTCACTTCCGTTTGCTCTACTTTAAACGCAGAATTTTTAATCTGCTCGTACGCCGCCACCGCCACGTCCGCGCCCTCTTTTACTAATTTTTCCGAAAAGTAGAGCCCCGACCCCGTATCCTGCTGCAGGGCATATAACGACCCTTTCAACAGCTCGCTTGCCACTTCCGTCGCGTACGCACGCATTTCTTCTGCAGAATTTATCTCCGCAGCTTTCACCGCCGTCTTTTCCAAAATTTCGTGGATAAAATTCCCTGTATCCACCGCTAAAACCGCCGCCTCTTCCCGTTCTTTCAAATGCAAACCGTGTTCGGCAAAATGCCTGAACGGACAGGCAAAATACCCCTCCAACGAGGTAGGCGAAATTTTTCCGTCACGGAAAAACAACTCTTCTCCCCGTTTTACCGCAACGTGTCCCGCGCGTTTTTGCAAATAATCCTCGTCCGCCTGCACACCCAGCTTGTCCAAAGCCTCGTGCAAGGACGCATATTCCTTTCGTGTATCACGGCGGCAAAGTTCAAACTCGTTCCTCTCCACCAAATACTGACGAAACGCAGGGGCTAACGCGCTGCAACGGTAACGGAAATCGGCAGGCGACAGCTTTTTGACAGGCTGTATCTTCCCGCCGCCGACCGCACCGAACGCGCCGTGCACGTAACGGAAAATTTCACTCAAAGACGGGTCGCTCCCGTCTGCCGCCAAGGGATAACTCAAATACAGTTTCTCTGAAAAGGTGCAAAGGTTCAAGCACACACATTCGCGCGTGCGCAAATTGACCTCGGCAACCGTTGGTTCTAACGCCGCCTGCACCGCCTCTAACCTTTTAATATCTTTATCGGAAACAATCGCCGTATCGTTACCGCGACGGGGCACTTCGTCCGTCATACCCATCGCAAACAGCACCCGCACCCTCTCGATACGGCTGTCCGTAATCCCACCTACAAACACCGCGTCCGCCTTTAAAGGAATAAGCGAAAGCTCCGTGGCATCCAAGCCGTCCTTTAACACCGCCTCGAACTCCGCCACCGCCATATCCTTGTCTGCGGTCAACAGCTCCGCCTCGGCAAGTACGCTTTCTATCGCGCGGCGAATCTGCGCCAAGTACCCACGCTGCGCCACGTCGTCCACGCCTTTTTCAAAATTTTCTAATTGTTCATACGCGCTAAAATCGCTAAGCAACTTCCAAACGGCATTGCAATACGTTTTTCCTTTGCCTCTTGCAGGGATATTTTTGGTAGCAGTTAAAAGCCGCCCCCTACCACTTTCCAGCTTTTCTTTATCAAATGCCTTTACCGCCTCGCCCGTCTTAATCTCGCGCTTTGCACCACCGCGATAGTTGGCAAATTTTAACAAATAATTGCGATACTCGTCGCTTTCGCCAAAGAATAAATTCCCCGCTAAGGATTGCACGGCAAGGGGAGAAAACCGCTCCCGTACCACGCGGAAACAATCCAAAACAAATCGCGACAGCGGGTGGCTTTTAAGCGAGCGTTTTTCGTCGATAAAATAGGGAATTCCGTATTCGGCAAGTGCCTTTTTTAAAGGCAACGCATACCCGTCCACCGTGGGGAGCAAAACGGCAATATCTCGATACCGCGCCTCCTCGTTTTCCTGCATAAACCGCCGAATTTTCATAGCGACGAACTCACATTCTGCGTTCTTGTCCTCTCCCTCGAAAATTTGAATAGCATCCGTTTCCGTCTTGACCTTAGCACGAACGGGATTAAACAGACTCTTGCGGAGCTTTTCCGCATCACCGTACAAGGGCGTACCCAAATTGCGCACCTGCACTTTGCCGTATTCACGGCATACCCGCTCAAACGCCTCTGCACCCTTGTTCGCATACATATCCTCTTCACCGCAACAGAACACACCGATTACGTTGTCCGCCGTTTCCAACGCCGCACGTACCGTTTCGCGCGCCTGCGCGGTAAATGAACCAAACCCCAAAAAGAACACGTTGTATCCCTTTAACGCTCCCTGTTCACGGATACGCTTGGGGAGCAGGGACAGATACCTATTTTCGTCCAAAAAAGCCTTTTCCTGTAAAAAGGCGGTATACCCCTCGTAAATGAGCGCCAAATCGGACAGTTTTCTCTTTAACATATCGTCGGGCAATTTTGCCATGCTTTCGCGTAAGACTTCGGGAGTAATTTCGGATGCAGAAAACTGCGCCAGCGTTTCATAAATACACCGCGCGTTGTTCCCGATACCCGTCAGGGAAGTAAAGCATTGCAATTTCCCCTCCCGTTGCAACCGCGTCATCACTTCGCCCACCGCCATTACCGAGCCTTGCTTGCTAATCGCCTGCCCCTCCGCCTTTAAAAAGCGTGCAAAAGTGGACACGGACGAATGAAACGTTCCGCCTGTCGCTCTGAGCAACGCCCGCTCAGCAATCAACGTCAAGCGGTCTTCGCAAAATATCAAATTTTTTCCACCCTGTCGTTCGTAGGCAAGGGCGTATTCCGCCATCACTTCCATACATTCGGACAGCGTATAGGCTTTGAGCACCGCGTTCATAAAAACCCCTTAAAAGTTTCTTTTCCTCTATTATAACACAAGTTAGGGGAAATTTTTATCATTTTTTCACAAGAATTTTCATTAAATCTCGATTTTGTTTTTACAAATTAAAAAGAATGTGCTATAATAATAGCAATTAAGGCATTATACGGAGATTTTTCCATGAAAAAGAAAGTATTTGGACTCTTAGCGGCTACGCTTGCCGGCTCGACGCTCTTTTTAAGTGCTTGTTCCGCAGGCGATTCTAAAATCGTATTTAAAAATTACTGGAATTATAACACCGAATCTACCAGCAACGAGCTTATAGAGGAAACCTTGCGTTACGAGGTATCTTTCCTTTCGTACGACAGCGGTATGAATTATGCCCTTGATTACGAGGGCACGTATGAAACCAAACTCGTTTCCAAATCCAACGACACTTACGAATTTACTTCCACGCTTGACCTTACCGTCAGCTTTACCGTAAACGGTCAAACGGAAGAAAAACAGGATACCGTCAAAACGTACGTGCATTTCTACAAAGCGGGTGGCACGGATAATTTGCGTCCCATTTCCTCTTGGAAGAAACTCACCAGCCACACCCCCGTGTTTACAAAAAGCGCATCGTCTCCTAAGGATTGTTATCTGCGCTATGATTACGAGTTTGAAACAACCTATGAAAACGGACAAGGCTCTTGCGAGGCAACTCGGTATTTTTACAATAAAATCACGGATAAGTACGATTTGGGAGTACCGCAAACCTATACCTTTAGCGCAAGCAGTAGCAAACGCAGCGTATTAGACAACGAACAATTCCCCGTCGCTTTCCGCGCTATGCCCGCAGGCACGAACACTAAGGTACAGATGTTCAATCCCTACCTCGGACATTCGCAAAACTACGTCGTAAAGCTTTCAGGGGACACGAAAGAAAAGAAATACGAATATACGCTCAACGAAACAGCTGTCAATGAAACGATTAAATACAACACGGCGTCTATTATCGTAGACGGTACGTGGTCGGGACAATCTCAATGGGCGGAAATCGCTTCTCTGCAAGACCCTCAAATGAATCGTAACCGTAATATCATGCTCTATTATTGCGCACCCCTCGATAACAATATCGGGGCTGTAGTATACAAACTCAAAAGCGCGAAATACAGCAACCTCATCTAAAACGAACACGGCGGAGCTTTTGCTCCGCCGTATCTTCATCACAAACGAAAACAGCGATTTTTCAATCGCTGTTTTTCTTTTGCCGTATTTGAATATAAAT
>JBGVQH010000082.1:0-8481 GCA_045127475.1 Candidatus Scatosoma sp. | reverse complement strand
TCACGACAGAAGAGCAAGCGCAGGGCGCAGTCAACGCCCCTACTGTTCTGTCAGACCGCGACCTGCATACGCTCGGCATTATCAACCGCGCAGAAGACGTGCTCGGCGTGGATTACGTGGACGCGTATCTAAACGTGCTTGACCTTGCCGTAGAACAAAAATTGAAAAAATAATAAAAATAGGCAGACATTTGTCATATTTTCTATGTTATTATTAAGAAAATACGAACATTTGTTCGTATTTTAAGACGAAAAACTGGAAAAAATGACAGAAATAAAACGCCTTTTATTACAAAAAATAATTGGTAGAATTTACCAACATAAAATCTTGGAAATTTGTCTGTTTTTTCCAGTAAATAATATAAAGAAGATTTACATGGAGGAAACACAAATGATAAACGGCAGACTTTCAGACGATTTTATTGCACTTACTACCAAACTGATGATGGCGCAAGAACGCAACGAGATTATACATCTTGCTGCCGAGTTCAACTCCACCATTGAACGGCTGATAGAGGCGGAAAAACGCGCGCCTAACGCCGTAAACAAAATGCTACCTAAATCTGTAACAACAACTTTGAAATTTACCAAACAGGAGATTTCAAAGATGGCAACCACATTTAAGAAAGAATTTATAGGCAACGGGCTTTGCGCCCGAATAACAAAAAGAGAAAGCGGGAAGAACAGCTATTGCTACGAAATCCGCTACCGTTCCAACGGCTACAACATATCGGCAAGCTCTACCGATTTGACAACGGCCAAGAAAAAGTTTCTTGCTATGACCGTTCCGAGCGAGATTGAAAAATACCACGTAAAGAAATACAAAACAGGCAAAAACCTATTAGAAGAGATTTTTGACGAGTGGTATCAGTACAAAAAGGGCACTATCACGGACAAAGAGCTTTCAAGATTTTATGCAAACTTTTATAATTTACCTGAAAAGCTGCGTAAAACGCCGATTTTAGCAATAAGAACAGTTGACGTGGACAAAGTCTTAAAGGACGTTAAGCCACGGAAATTTGAGGAATTACGCACGCTTTTTAATGGAATATTTAAATATGCAGTCGCCAGCGGTATTTTGTTACATAACCCCGTCGCGCTGATTAAGTTCAAACGCGCAGAACGGCAATCGCGCGGAGCTTTGTCCGTGGAAGAAATCCAAGCGTTTTTAGAACGTGTACAACTGCCCGAATTTGAGCCGATACGGCAAGGTGCATACTTGCTCTACTTCTTTGGTCTTCGCCCCTGCGAAGTGGACGCAGAAACACGAATCGACGGGGATTTCTTAATCACGCGTAACCGCAAACGTAAAAACGGAAAAATTGAGTATAAAAAAATCCCCGTGCCTAAACAGGCACAGGGATTGATAGATTGTACAAAACCGTTTGTATTTAATTGTTCTTTTTGGAAACAAAACGAGCTTTTCAAGTATTTGTTCGGCGAGGGCAAAACCGCATATTGTTTACGGCATACTTTCGCAACCGTTTGCCAACAATACGTTCGCCCTGATATCGTTGATATTTGGATGGGCGACAGTCCGCAACGGCTCGTTGGAAAGGTTTACACGCATTTTTCAGACGATTTTATGCGTTCGCAAATGGATTTGGTCACGTTTCCGATAAAATAAAACCGCTGTGAACCGCTAAAACAAAGGCATTTTAGACGATTTTGTTCCCCAAATTGTTCCCCAAACTACCCTGAAAACGCGTTTTTTAACGCATTTTTATGCAAAAAAAGCAAAAAAAATCACGGCTTTATGCGTTATTTTTTGCATAAAAGCCGTGATTTGGTGGGCAGAGGTGGATTCGAACCACCGAAGTCGAAGACGTCAGATTTACAGTCTGATCCATTTGGCCGCTCTGGAATCTGCCCATATTCAATTATTTGTTGTGGAGCCGGTGATTGGACTCGAACCCACAACCTGCTGATTACAAATCAGCTGCTCTGCCATTGAGCTACACCGGCAACGATTGCCTCGGGGCGGTATCTTGCAACCTCTTGCAAGAGCGTCGAAAGCTTTGCTTGCTCGCGCGAACCACCGAAACGGCGTTCACTCAATACCCCTAAGGGGTTACAAAAAAATTTATCCTTTTCGGGTAAATTTTTTTGTGGTGCCTTGGGGCGGAATCGAACCACCGACAGGCAGATTTTCAGTCTGCTGCTCTACCAACTGAGCTACCAAGGCATAAATGGCGACCCAGAACGGGCTCGAACCGTCGACCTCCAGCGTGACAGGCTGGCGCTCTAACCAACTGAGCTACTGGGCCATTGCCATAGGCACTTTCAAACAAGTGCCTGTATATAATAATCTATTTGATTTTTTTTGTCAAGCATTTTTTCCCGATTTTAAACAATTTTTTTGGGAATTTTACAACTTTTTTTCAAAGGATATTTTTTAAGAATTTATGAGGCTCTTTCCCTCTTGTTTTTTAGCTTCATCACGATATGTCCCCCGCCTTTTTACTTTTTATACAGCTTAGCCAAGCCCCCCTCTGCCGTTTCACGATAGGGACGGCGAATATCTTTTCCCGTTTCATACATCGTTTTTACAACCAAGTCAAAGGAAATTTTTCTGCTGTCCGAAAGAAAGTATGCAAGCGATGCCGCGTTTATAGACCGCATCGCAGCAACCGCATTTCGCTCGATACATGGAATCTGTACCAAACCGCAAATCGGGTCGCACGTCAAACCCAAATGATGCTCCATCGCCACCTCTGCCGCATATTCAATCTGCCCGAGTGTCAAGCCCTGCAACTCCGCCAAAGCCGCCGTTGCCATACAGCAAGCACTCCCGATTTCCGCCTGACAGCCACACTCAGCCCCTGATATCGACGCGTTGGTTTTAATTAGGTTTCCGATTAACCCCGCCGTCGCCAAAGCGCGGATAATCTCCTCGTCCGAATATCCTTTCTTTTCCTGCGAATACACCAAAACAGCAGGTAAAACCCCACAAGCCCCACAAGTAGGAGCGGTAACAATCGTCCCCCCCGAGGCATTTTCTTCACTCACCGCAAACGCGTATGCGCAAACCAGACGATTTTCTTTAAATTCCACCCCCTCGTTCGCCACGACGCCATCATAGAGAACCTTTGCACGACGTTCTACTCCCAGCCCGCCAGGCAAAATTCCCGCTTTATTCACGCCACGCGCTACAGCCGATTTCATCGCAGACCAAACTTCCGCGAGATATTCTTTAATTTGTTCCCCCTCACACGCAAAAACGTAATCGCAAAGGCGAATATTTTTCTTTTCGCAATACGCACGAATATCCGCCATCGTGGAATAACCGTACACCTGTGCCCCCTCTGTACCCGCTCTGCCCTCAATTTTGATTGCCCCACCGCCAACGCTGTACACGCGCATTTGCGCTATTTTTTTGTTATCCTTATAGGCAATCAAATCCATAGTGTTGGGGTGCGGACACTCCTTTTCTACGGCGTACTCCACCGTTACGTTTTGTAAAACGCTCTCGATAACGCGACCTGTTCCGTGCCCTTCGCCCGTTTTCGCCAAAGATCCGTACAAACGCACCATAAACGAAGTGGCGGTCGGGTTTTCGTATAAAAACAATTTGCAAGCCCGTTCCGGTCCGATTGTATGCGAGGACGACGGACCTTTTCCGATTCTGTATAATTCCTTTAAACTCTGCATGTCGCTGCCCTCAAATCTTGATTTCCGTCTTTGTACCGCCCGTCGTGTTCAACTCGAACAGGCTTTCCATACTGATGCGCATCATGCTTTCCATACTCAACTGCGTATAGAACGCCATGTGCGGCGTTAAAATGACATTAGGGAACTGTCGCAAATACGCCATATCGCGGTTACGCAGAATATCCGCAATGCGGTTTTCGTGATAGATTCCGTCCTCTCCCTCAAACACGTCCATCGCCAAAGCTCCGATTTTCTTTTCTTCAATCCCCTTAATCAACGCTTTGATATCAAACAATTCGCCCCGCGCCGTATTGATAAGCACTACGCCGTCTTTCATCTTTGCCAAAGTATGCTCGTTCAAAATGTATTTCGTCGAGGGAAGATACGGGGTATGGTAGGTAATAATGTCGCTTTGCGCGTACAATGTCTCCGCGTCTACGTACTGCGCAATCGCCGCAACCTCGTCCCTGCGATCGTCCGAACAACATAAAATCCGACAACCAAACCCTTGTAATATCTGCATGACCTTATAGCCGATTCTGCCTCCGCCGAATACGCCTACCGTCATTCGGCCTAGCACTTCGCCTTTCATGCCGTCCAACGAATAATCGTTCACCTGCTGCCGCCATAACGTCTGCTTATACTTCCGCAGGGAAAGCAGTATTAACATAATGGTAAATTCCGCCACCGAATCGGGGGGATAACTAGAATTACACACCTTGATTCCGTGTTTTTTTGCCGCCGCGAGGTCAATATGATTATATCCAATGGTACGCGTGGAGAAATACCGTATCCCCTTTTCCGCAAGCGCCTCCATCAGCGCAGCATCTGCATTCACCTTGCCAAGACTGGATACCCCGTCGCACCCGTCGCAATACCCCAAATTATCACATGAAATCGATTCCGTCGTTACCGTGTATTCAAAGCCAAGTTCTTTGCTCATCTTTGCAAGCATCGCGCGTTCTGCATCCCAAATTCCGTACACTGCAAATTTCATAATTCTTCTCCGCATATATTCTTTCAATGTTTCCCACAATCGCCATGATTTTTTCCTATCTCATCGCATATACTAATCACAGTATTTAAAATATTATAACATATTTTTATCCTTTTGTAAACGTTCTTTCGATATTTTTTCTTTTACTCCTTACTTTTTTATTCTTTTTTATAAAATAGAACATTTTTCGCCATTTTCACAAATTCCTTGATACTTTGTCCACTTTTTTTACAAAATACGACAGAGATATTTGACATAGGTACAAAAAACTGTTATAATCTATACAGAATATAAGCCATCTTTTTTCTACAATACAAAATGAAAATGTGGAATAAAAATATTTAGGTGAATATATGAGTAATGCAAAGAAAATTGCAATTGTAACGGACAGTAATAGCGGTATCACACCCGAGGCAGCAAAAGAACTTGGGGTTTTCGTTGTTCCCATGCCCTTTTTGATTAACGGCAAATCGTATTTTGAAAACATCAATCTTACTCAAGAAGAGTTTTACGCTTTGCTCGCAGATCAGGCGAACGTATCCACCTCCCAACCCAGCCCCGGCGATCTTGTCGAGCTTTGGGATACTATTTTAAAGGACCACGACGAGCTGGTGCATATTCCAATGTCTTCGGGGCTTAGCCAGTCTTGCGCAACCGCGACTAGCTTGGCGCAAGATTATCAAGGCAGAGTGCACGTCGTTGACAATCACCGTATTTCCGTTACTTTGAAAGAAAGTATTTGCGATGCTCTCACCTTGCGTGAAAGGGGAAAATCTGCGGCAGAAATCAAAGAATATTTAGAGCAGTCCTCAGCAAACTCGTCCATCTATATTGCAGTAGACACGATGAAATACCTCAAAAAGGGCGGCCGCGTAACCCCCGCAGCAGCAATGATTGGAACCATTTTAAAATTGAAGCCAATTTTACAAATTCACGGGGAACGCTTGGACAAATATGCTCTTGCACGCGGCTCCGCAAAAGCAAAAGACACCTTAAAAGCCGCCCTCAAAAACGATTTGGATACTACCTTTGCCAAATACGTAGAACAGGGTGAAATGACAATCTCGCTTGCTTATACCGATAATCGCGAAGAGGTTATACAACTGGCAGAGGAAATTAAATCGATGTATCCAAATGTCCCCTTCCATTTTTGCGACCCCCTGTCTTTGAGTATCGCCTGTCATATCGGTCCAGGTGCTATCGGGGTTACCTGTACGAGAATTCTGAAATAAACTTTTTTATCTATATAAAAACTTACGCACGCAACCGTAATGGTTGCGTGCGTTTTTCTATAAGAATTATTTATATATTATCCTTGTGATTAGAATAGACTCGCGAATTACCACCAATTCGTCGACCAACCAGAAGAGTTATCATCCTCATCACCTACAATATCCCCGCTTTCGGTATCACTTTCCGATGTGCTTTCGGAAGAATTTTCAGAGGAGCTTTCCTCACTCGTAGATTCGCCTGTACCTTCAGACGTGCTTACATCGCTTTCCTGCGCACTTTCCGATGAACTTTCGGAAGAATTTTCAGAGGAGCTTTCCTCACTCGTAGACTCGCCTGTACTTTCAGACGTGCTTGCATCGCTTTCCTGCGCACTTTCCGACGAGCTCGAGGAAGAATTTTCAGAGGAAATTTCTTCTTCAAGAGAGCTACTACTCTCTTCCGTAGAAACCGAAGAGTTTATACTTGATTCCACAGATGAAGTACCCTCGTCGCCTTTCTTGCCGCAAGCAGCAAACAATGCAACACTAAGTGCCAAGCTCAATAACAAAATCAAAATTTTTCTCATAAAATCTGTACCACCTTTATCGTACATATCTTTAATTCTATTCTATCATATTTCATCCCTCCCGTCAAGCATTTCCGCTTTCCTATTTTCACCATATTAACCCAAAGCTACGTCCAACGCCATCATCAGCGCGAAACCGACCGCCGCTCCGACTGCGCCAATAGATGAGCTTTCGTTATATTCACTTTTTAGAGCAGGCAACAACTCGTCTACGACCACAAAAAACATAGTCCCTGCCGATAAGGCCAATAACCACGGCTGTAAAAAGACGATTTGCGCCGACAATAAATAACCCAACACAGCAAAAATTGGTTCGGGCAGACCGCTTAAAACCCCAAAGAAAAAAGCCTTCGACTTATTTTTAATTCTTAACAGCGGCAAAGCAAGCGCCGCACCTTCGGGGAAATTTTGCACTCCAATTCCAATCGACAACAACAATGCTGACGTGTACGCTGTTGGTGTATGAATCATGCGCGCTGCCCCAAAAGCAAACCCCACCGCTAATCCTTCTGGAATATTATGCAAAGTAACCGCTAAAAACAATTTGTGTGTTTTAACATCCAGAGCTGATGAAAACGTACGCTTTTCACATTCTCTGCCCCTTATCAGCAGGATAACCCCATCTAAAATCATTAAAAACACGCAACCCGATAAGAAACTCACACTAATAGGAATAAAGGAAATTTTGCCCCATTTCGGCGCGATTTGCTCAAAAGCAGGCAACAATAGCGACCAAATAGATGCCGAAAGCATAATCCCCGATGCAAAACCGAAGAAAATTGCGTTCCATCTTGCCGAAAATTCCTTACGAAAACAAAAAACGAGCGCTGAACCCAGCGTCGTCATCAAAAAGATAAATACAAATCCAAAAACCGTCGTAAAAGCGTTGTTCATATTCTTTCGTTTTTCCTTTGAATATTGTAAGACGCACCGTTTTTACGGCTATCCCCACTATTCAATATATGAAAAACAAAGAAAAAAGGATTATCCTGAAAGCCACAACGTTACCGCGTCTGTCAAGTATCGCAATGATATTTCCTTGCGCGTCTTTTCGATAGGTATAATATTGTTCGTTATAGATACACCCTGCTACCCCCGTATGGTCGTAGAAGAACGTCAGACCGTTGCTTTGTTTTACCAATCTGCCCTGCGAATCGTACGTAAAGGAGGTATTGTTTTTGATTAACCGTCTGCCCCTTGCGTCATACGTAAAGACAGCACCGAGATAGGAAGTAAGACGTCCGCCTTGCCCCCACGTTAAAGTTCTTCCGCGATACGTCGTAGGATTACCGATTGCGTCATACACAAACTTTTCCACGCTTTCCGCATAATCCCCGCTTGCATTTAACGTCCGAGTTACCATACGCAACAGTTGGTCGGAATATATATCGTAGTAATACTCTCTAATTACGTTTCCCGCGCCAAGCTCTTCCGTCACTTTTAACGTATACGCATACTCTTCCTGCGTTATGATATTCCCATGGTTATCGTAGGCATATACCTTGGTCAAATTCATCTTTTTATTGTTTTCACGGACAAGGCGATTGAGTTTATCGTATGCGTAGGTCACCACCAATATTCCCTGTTCGTAAATTGCCGTAATGTTTCCTACGCTGTCGTACGCGTATTTCAGGCTGTCACACAAGACGAATTTCCCGTCGTAGGTGTTTCCGAATCTTATCGTTGACGGCATATTCGTCGCATGGTCGCCTACCTTGCGGTATACGATTTGCTCTTCGGCTCTTCGGTCACCCTCACACAAAACTATGTTACCTGTATTTCTGCCAAGCCCGTCTGTTCTCGGCACAATCGTAATGCGAGGACCATTAATCACGTAAGTTTTTATTTCGTTCGTTTGGTTGTTTTTATAAACATAATTATACGTAACGCCGTTTTTCTATTGTAAACGTCCAATTTTAGCTTTGTTTTTATGAAAATAATAGGTGGGTAGTTTATTAATCCCACCCACCTATCTCTACTTACCTTGCTTTTGATTTCCTTTGCTCTGCACGAAGTTTACTCATATATTTGTTGTA
>JBGVQH010000081.1:0-10311 GCA_045127475.1 Candidatus Scatosoma sp. | reverse complement strand
CGCTCATACAGAGTTTCGCGTGGATACTCAATGGAAACGGACACAAAATCAAAACGCGGAATCGGCTTGTCCTGTTGTGCAGATTTCGCCTTACCCGTAATATCGTAACTATCCAAAGCACGGATTACCCGCTTTACGTCGTTAAAATGTAGCTTTTCTGCGCTTTCGGGGTCTTTTTCACGCAAGATTGCATGCACGTACTCTTTGCCGTTTCTTTCCGCTAATTCCTCGTATTTCGCGCGAATTTCCTCATTTGCACCCACGTTTCCAAACTGACTTTTATACAGCAAGGAATTGATATAAAACCCTGTGCCGCCGCAAATAATCGGCGTTTTGCCTTTGAGAATCAAATTTTCCAAAATCGGCAAAGCCATACCCTCGTAATCGCTGACAGAAAAGCTTTCCTTAGGCGAAACCACGTCAATCATATGATGAGGAATTTCTCGCCGTTCTTCCATTGTCGGCTTTGCCGTACCGATATTCAAGCCTTGATAGACAAGCATAGAATCGGCAGAGATAATTTCACCGTTTAACGCCTCGGCACAATCTAATGACAAAGCCGTTTTTCCCGACGCCGTTGCGCCGCAAATCACCAAAACCTTTGCCATCAGACAATCCTCTTAAACATCTTTTCCAGCTCCGTTTTGGTTATTTTCACCACTACGGGCCTGCCGTGCGGGCATTTTAAGCCCATATCCCCGTCCATAAGCACGAACAACGCATCGATTTCCTCCGTCGTTAAGTCCATACCACCTTTAACCGCTGCTTTACAAGCCGCAGTCGCCAGTTTGTCTTTAAGCAAATCCTCCAGCTTTATCGAACGGAACGTGTTAATATCCCCTAAAATGTCATGAAAAAACGAGTTTAAATCTATCTTTTGCAAGTCCACAGGAATTGCAGACACGGAAATTTCGCATTCGTCGCTTTCGGCAATTTCAAAGCCCATCGCCGTAATATCTTCCATTCGCTCGCGGATAAAGCCCATTTCAAACGCGTTTAAGGTCATTGTAAAAGGCACAAGCATCGGCTGTTGCACAATTTCACGGTTTTGCATTTTTTCGCGCAGACGGTTAAAAATTAAACGTTCATGCGCGGCATGCTGGTCGATGATAAACACTTCGTTTTGCCGTTCGTACAAAAGGTAGGTATTAAACAGTTTTCCCGCATACACGCAGGACGAAACGTTAATTTTATTTTGTTTGTTCTTCTTATCAAGCTCTTCTAAATACCGCTTGTTTTCAGCAAAATAATCATATTCCTGGGCAACCGCCTTTTCCGTCTCTTGAGATTTATCACGGTCTGGGTCTTCGATAATCATTCTGTTACGCTCAAAAAATAGCTCTGGGAAAAATTTATGCAACTCTTCCGCAGCATTACGGCTGGGCGTATGTTCCCTTTCAGGCGCATAATCCTCTTGAATAGGAATATACGGTTTAATTTCCGTATTGGGCGTAAATCCCTTGTGCACCTCCTCAAAGGGCACTTCACCCGAATATTTTTTATCCGCATACCGCGGCAAAGTTTTCTCTATTTCCTTTTTCGCCTGCTCATACGAAAGCGTCGCAAAACCCAAATTATTCTTTTCCTTTGTAGACTTTTCCTGTATTGTCGCTTTTTTCGTCTTTTCTTCAGGGCTTTCTTCAGTGATTTGCGAAAAATCAAACGCCGTCTGCTGCGATTTTTTTTCTTCTCCGTTTTCTACAGACGCGGGTAACGAGTCGGGCACGATATATTCAAGCGCCTGTGTTTGTCCGTCTAAAACGGCGGCAATAATACGGTAAATACAGCCGTAAATTACCTGATTATCCGCAAAACGCACGTCCGATTTGTTGGGGTGAACGTTCACGTCCACAATCTCCGTCGGCACGGTAACGTGCAACACGTAAAAGGGATATTGCCTCTTCATCAAATAACTAGAATACGCGTTGCCGATTGCCGCCGAGATGGTTGCATTCACGATATATCTGCCGTTTAAAAAGATACTTTGATAGCTTTTGTTCGCCTTGTAAAAGTTTTGATTGCCGATATAACCGCGCACACGCACACCGTGGCGTTCCGCGTCGATTTTAAAGCAGTTACGGATAACAGACGCGCCGTATACACTGACCACCGCGTCTTCTAAGCCGCTTCCATACGATTGCAACACCTTTTTTCCATCACAATAATAGGTAAACGCAATATCCGAGCGGTTGAGAATAAACCTAGAAACGTAATTGGTAATCTCTGTTTCCTCCGCCTTGTCCGATTTTAAAAATTTCAAACGGACAGGCGCATTGAAAAAGAGCATTTCCACCTTGACGTCCGTGCCTTTTTCTCCTGCCACTTGAGCAATTTGTCCCAGTTCGCCACCGCTAGACGAAAGCTGATAGCATTTTGCATTTTCCACCTGTGATGTTATCGTCATTTTTGAAACGGACGCAATAGACGCCACCGCCTCGCCGCGGAAACCAAGCGTCAAAATATTGTCCAAATCTTCCGCTTTTTCAATCTTACTGGTTGCATGCGGCAAAAACGCCGATTGCAAGTCTTCACGTGCAATCCCGCACCCATTATCCACCACGCGGATAAGCTCCTTTCCGCCCTTTTCCACGTAGATTGAAATTTCCGTCGCCCCTGCGTCGATGGCATTTTCCATCAACTCCTTTACAACGGAATACGGACGATCCACCACTTCACCCGCAGCAATTCGGTTGTAGACCTTTGCAGGCAGTATATTAATTTTTGCCATATCAGTCCTCCGTTTCCAACTTTTCTTTTAAATCACCGAGCAGCAACAGCGCTTGCATAGGTGAAAGGGTATTGATATCCGTATCGGCAAGGATTTGCTCGATTTCCGTCCATTCCCTCACCTCGGGTTCTTCTTCTATGCCCGAAAGCTCGATTTGCACTTTTCCGCGTGCAATATCATTCTTTTCTAACGACCGCAAAATTCCCTTTGCACGCGCCGTAACCTCTTTGGGCACACCCGCAAGCGACGCAACCTCGATACCAAAGCTGCGATTTGCACCACCCCGCGCGATTTTACGTAAAAAGACGATAGAACCTGCAATCTCTTTGACGGTTATCTTGTAATTTTTCACGCCCCCCAACGAATTTTCCAGCTCCGTTAATTCGTGATAGTGGGTGGAAAACAAAGTTTTTGCCCCCACCGTATTTACCAAAAACTCAATGACTGCCCAAGCGATAGACAAGCCGTCGTAGGTACTCGTCCCACGCCCGACCTCGTCCAACACAAGCAGACTGTCCTTGGTTGCGTGCAACAAAATCGTTGCTACCTCCGTCATTTCCACCATAAAGGTACTTTGGTCAAAAATAAGATTATCACTTGCGCCAACACGGGTAAACACGCGGTCTGTCAAGGGGATTTCCGCACTTTTTGCCGGCACGAACGAGCCGATATGCGCCATAATCACAATCAACGCGATTTGCCGCATATACGTACTTTTACCCGCCATATTCGGGCCTGTAATAATCGCACAACGATTATCCGCATTATCAAGCAACGCGTCGTTGGGCACGAACCTCTCTTTAGAAATTGCCTCCACAACGGGGTGTCTGCCGTCCGTAATCGTCAACGCCGCACCACTCTCCCGCATGTTCGGGCGCACGTAACGGCGTTCCTTTGCCACGGTTGCAAGGGACACCAAACAATCCAAAAGCGCCAAGGATTGCGCGATTTTTTGCAGTTTTTCAAGATTTTCAAAGAGAATATCGGTGATTTGCTTATAAATGCGCGTTTCTAATTTCAGCGCCTTTTCCCCCGCGGAAAAAATCTTCTCTTCCAACGTTTTCAATTCTTCCGTGATATACCGCTCCCCCGTTGTCAGGGTTTGTCTACGGATATATTCCTCGGGAACTTTGTCCTTAAAGGAATTGCTAACCTCGATATAATACCCAAAAACACGGTTATTTCCCACTTTTAACGTGCGAATACCCGTACGATCGCGTTCCCGCTCTTCAATCCCTTTAACCACCGCCGTACCATTCTTTTGCAAGGCGCGGTATTCGTCAAGCTCCGCGTGGAAACCGTCGCGGATATATCCGCCGTCTTTCATGAGCGCGGGCGGATTCGGGTCGATTGCCGCCGTCAATAAATCGGCAAGCTCTTTCATATCGGGCAAACCGTTCACGATATCCGTAACTACCTTAGACGAAAGCCCCGTCAACTGAAATTTCAAAGAGGGCAAAATCGACAGCGACGTTGCCAACGCAACACAGTCCTTGGGCATCAGATTTCCGTTGGAAATCTTACCCGAAAGACGCTCCACGTCCTTAACCTCGCGCAGAGTTTCCGCTATTCCGACACGCACCACGGACGAATTGACAAACTCTTCCACGCCGTCTTGGCGGTATTTGATTTCGCTGACATCTCGCAAAGGCGAAAGCACCATGCGGTTTAACATTCTTGCGCCCATACCCGTTTTCGTCTTGTCCAAAACCCACAAAAGCGAGCCGTATTTCTTGTTTTCGGAATTGTTACGGACAAGCTCTAAATTACGCACCGCCGTCGAATCGAGCGTCATGCACTTATCCAAATTGATGACTTTCAGCGAATTGATATTCGCCAAAGCGTGTTTTTGCGTTTCACGCAGATATTCAACAAGCGCGCCCGCCGCCGCGATAATATTTTCTTTTGCCGCCATGCCGTACGCCGCAAGCGAGGTCGTTTTAAATTGCTCCAACAAGTTCTTTTCCGCATGTTTTACGTTGAAAGCCCAAGGCACGTAACAGGAAAAAGCGGGCAACAAATTATGCTTGACTTCTTTTAAATTTTTGCTAGCGAGCAGCATTTCTTCGTTGCAAACGATTTCCGCAACCGACATTTTGACAAGCTGCCCCACCGCGTCGTCCAACGCCGTCTCGCCGATAAATTCTTCCGCTAAAAATTCTCCCGTCGTGATATCCGTCCAGGCGATAGCCACTCCGTCTGCACCCTTAAAAACGCACGCGATATAGTTATTACGGCTTTCGTCCAGCATTTCGTCTTCAATCAGCGTACCTGCGGATACAACACGGACAACGTCCCGCTCTACAAGCCCTTTACTCTCCTTAGGGTCAGAAAGCTGATCGCAAATCGCCACCTTTTCGCCAAGCTCCACAAGTTTCGCGATATACGTATCCGCCGCGTGGTACGGAATTCCGCACATAGGCGCACGCTCCTCTAAACCGCAATCTCTGCCCGTAAGCGTAAGGTCGAGCAATTTTGAAACCTTAACCGCGTCGTCAAAAAACATTTCGTAAAAATCACCAAGACGGTAAAAAACCACGCAATCTTTATATTTATCTTTCATGGAAAGATAATGTTGCATCATCTGTGAAAGCGCCATATTGATAACCTACCTTTATTTTCCCCTTATTCTTCTACAATCTCGCCAAATAACGAAATCCCGTTCGCGCGAGTAATCTTCAAATTGATAAATTCCCCAACAACGTTCTTTTCGCTTTTAAAATAGCCCATGCGCCCAAACTCGTCGCGCCCCATATACAAGCCCTTTTTCTTATCAAAATCCTCGCAAAGAATCTCCACCGTTTTCCCCACGTATTTTTCGGATTTTTTGCGGGTGAGCGAATTGACAAGCTCCACCAAGCGCATAATGCGGTCCTTTTGCACAGCCTCGGGGATTTGGTTTTCCATCGTCGCCGCTTTCGTGCCTTGTCTTGGCGAATACACAAAAGTAAACGCTGAGGCGTAATCCACTCTCTTTACCAAATCCTCCGTTTGCAAATAATCTTCTTCCGTTTCCCCGGGGAATCCAACGATAATATCCGTCGTAACCTCTGCCTCAGGCAGACGGGATTTTAGCATTTCGATTTCTTGTAAATATTTTTCACGCGTATAACGGCGGTTCATTGCTTGCAATACGGCGTTTGCGCCCGATTGCACGGGCAAATGCACAAGCCTGCATATCTTGCGGTGTTTCTCCATTACGCGCACCACGTCCTCAGTAAAATCCTTAGGGTGGCTAGTCATAAACCGTACGCGGAATTTCCCCTCAATCGAGGAAACCGCGTCTAAAAGCTGCGCAAAAGTCATGCCCGTTTCCCTATCCGTGCCGTACGAGTTGACGTTTTGCCCAAGCAGGGTAATTTCGCGATACCCCTCTGCCACCAGCTTTTTTACCTCAGCAAGAATATGCTCGGGGTTTCTCGAACGCTCTCTGCCACGTACGTACGGAACAATACAATAGGAGCAGAAATTATTGCAGCCATACATAATATTCACCCAAGCATTGGGGTAGCTGGTACGATAAGCGTCGTCCGTTTCAACAATTTCCCCCTCTTGTTCTCGGATTTCGATAACTCTCTTTTTCTGTGCACGTTTACGTAAAATCAAATCGCCGAGGTCTTCTAAATTCAACGCCCCAAACATAATATCGATAAACGGGAATTTCTTTTTCAAAACCTCTGTTTTGCCCTTTTCCTGCGTCATGCAACCGCCGACAGCAATCAGCAGTTCGGGTTTTTGTTTTTTCAGCTTTTTCAAAGCACCGATATTACCAAACGCATGGTTTTCGGCGTTTTCACGGATACAGCAGGTATTGAAAACGATAATATCCGCGTCCTCTATCGACGTTTCCTTTTCAAAGCCGACACGGCGCAATATCCCTGCAATTTTCTCCGACTCATGCACGTTCATTTGGCAACCGTAGGTTACGATATGATAATTACCCGACATAATTTTCTTTACTTTCCTTTTTTCGCTACGCGAAAAGATATAATTATTTTCTCCATTATACACTTTTTTTTCAAAATTATCAAGCCTTTATGTGTACGCGCGCGCGATTTAGCACAGATTTTGTGATAAAAACTTACAATAAAACAAGACAAAACCGCCCATACTGCCAACGATGAAGATTATCAAGAAAATTTTATGGATCGGTTTTTTACTGCTGATGCTTGGAACAATATTCGCACTTGGATATTACGTTGCCGTTACAAAAAATATTGCCCTTGATCCGAAAAAACTGATACTTAACGAAAAAAATATCGTAGTATACGACCAAGAAGGCGAGCCCGTAAAAGGCGTTTCCGCCCTTTCCCGAGCCCAAACCGTAGCGATTTCAGACCTGCCTACACACGTCAAGGATGCTTTCGTCTGCACCGAGGACAAGCGCTTTTATCAGCACGGCGGTTTTGATATACTGCGCTTTGGCAGAGCGGTATTAAACAACCTAAAGGCAGGCAGTTTTAAAGAGGGCGCGTCTACCATTTCCCAACAGCTAATCAAAAACACACACCTTAGCCAAGACAAAACGGTAAAGCGGAAATTGCAGGAATGGAAATTAACACGGCAACTGGAAAAACGCTATACAAAAGACGAAATTTTAGAAAAATACCTAAATACGATTTATTTTGGACATAATTGTTTTGGGATTGTATCCGCAGCCGATTTCTATTTTCAAAAAACGCCGAGCGAACTCTCTGTATCGGACGGCGCGATTTTGGCAGGATTGGTTAAATCCCCCAACAATTATTCCCCTTTTAAAAATCCGCAACGCTGTCAAAAGCGTAAAGATAGCGTTTTGGCTTTAATGCAAAAGAACGGAAAAATCACGGAAAAACAACGAAAAATCGCATCAAACGAGCCTTTACCCTTGCGTAATTCTTTGCAAAATAACGCAGGTTTTTTGCACTTTGTTTTTGAAGAATTGACTGACCTTTCCGAAAAACAAGGCTTTATCGTCGGCGGTCGCGTTGAGATTGAAACCTGCCTAGACACGAATTTGCAAAGCGAGTTGGAAGAATTGGCTGTAAATCTTACAGAAACAGATAAAACTATTATGGTATTGGACAACGAAAAACACCTTTTTAAAAGCTGCGTTTCGTCCGTCGGCAATATCGAACGGCTACCTGGTTCGCTGATTAAACCTCTGCTGGTATATGCACCCGCCTTAGAGGAGAACCTTTTATCCCCTGCCACCCCGATTTTGGACGAAAAAATCGATTATCACGGGTATTCGCCTGAAAATTACGGCGGCGTTTATCACGGCTACGTCAGTATGCGCGAGGCAGTAGAAAAAAGTTTAAACGTGCCCGCCGTTAAGACGTTAGAAAGCCTAGGTATCGACCGTGCCGTCGGGTATAGCACGCGCTTGCATTTGCCCATTGATAAAAAGGATTATTCCCTCGCACTTGCGCTGGGAGGTATGCAAAAGGGCTTTCCCTTATCCGATTTGACCGCGGCGTACACCGCCTTTGCCAACGACGGCATTTTTCAACCCTGCGGGTTTATCGCAAAAATCAAAATTAACGGCAATACCGTATATCAAAAGCCCGAAAAGGGCACACAGGTTTTTTCCAAACAAACCGCCTATCTTATGACCGACGTTTTAAGAACAACCGCAAAGGTGGGGACAGCAAAAAAGCTTCGTAGCTTGCCTTGCGATATCGCCGCCAAAACGGGTACGGTGGGAACAGAAACCGGAAATACGGACGCCTATGCCCTTTCGTATACCCAGCAAGACGTTGTATCCGTATGGCTGGGCAACGCCGATAACCAAAAAATTAAACATACCGGCGGCGCATTACCCTGTTCTATACTGCTGCAAATTAATGAATATTTATGCAATCAATTTTCCTCAAAAAATTTACCGCAGCCCAAATTTACACGCCCTGAGGGAGTGGTAGAGGTCGACTTGGATAAATCGTCGTATCTACAAAACCACAGTCTTTGTTTTGCTGATGATGCCGCGCCAAGCAATTTTGTTTTTAAAGAGCTCTTTAAGGAAAGCGCACTTCCTTTGAATAAAAGCACTTATTTTTCAAAACCAAGCATTTCCACGCCAACTATAAAAGTAAAAAAGAACGCTGTTATTATCAATTTTTTTGAAAATTTTGTCCCCGATTACACCTACAAAATTGAAAGAACGGACGGTAAAAAAAGCGTCGTTTTATACCAAGGCAATTATGTAAAAGAATTTGTTGACGATACAACAGAAATGAATAAACGGTATATTTATACAATAACCCCCTATTATAAAAACTACGCTGGGAAAGGGATAATTTTACCAGCCATATCCACACAAGAAAGGGATACACCCACCGAAAAAGAGGAAGAGCTATTAGAGAAAAATTGGTGGGAATATTAAAAAAATCCCCGTCGGAACAACCTACCGACGGGGATAAATTTTTATTAAATTTTATTCAATTTCAATGACTTCTAAGGTTGAAAGTGCCTCTTGCAATAAACCATCTACGTCTAATTTCCCTTCTTCGCGGAGAATGTCCTCTATCTTCGGGCGCGTTACAGGGAAATCAGGCAAAAACACCGTACAACAATCCTCATAGGGTAAAATCGACGTTTCGTACGAGCCGATTTTTACCGAACGGTCGATAATTTCATTTTTATCAAACCCGATTAACGGGCGAAGAACGGGCAATCTTTCCACCACTGAATTCGACGAGGTAACCCCCTCAATCGTCTGGCTAGCAACCTGCCCCAAACTTTCGCCTGTGATTAAGCATTGCGCGCCCACCTTTTCAGCTTGCGTTTCGGCAAGACGATACATAAAGCGGCGCAGCAGCGTAATCATATATTCCGCTTTGCAACGTTCGTGAATTGCCTCTTGAATATGGGTTACCTGTATGGAATACAAGCGTTTTACCCCCGTGTATTGCGAAAGGATTTTGGCAAGCTCCACCACCTTTTCCTTTGCCTGCATGTTGGTATACGGATAACTGTGAAAATGCAGACACTCCACAACCATACCGCGCTTAGCCAACATATGCCCTGCTACAGGGCTGTCAATTCCGCCCGAAAGCAACAGCAACCCCTTACCTGCCGTACCTACAGGCATACCGTTTGCACCCTCGATAAAATCCCCGAACACAAGCGCACGCCCGAAGTTGCGAATATCTACACGAATGGTAAAGGACGGGTTGTGCACGTCCACCGAAAGCTTTCCTTTGGTGTAATCCAAAATCATAGCGCCAAGCTCACGACTGATTTCAACCGAAGTCATGGGATATTTTTTATCGCCACGGTGGGATTCTACCTTGAACGTTCCGCTGGGCTTTAACAACAGCTTTGCCGCCTCGAAAATCGAATCCAAATCGGACGCCGTTTCGTATGCCACGCTGATTGTGTGTACACCGAATACCTTTTTTAAACGTTCTACAATCTCTTCCGTTTCTTCTTCCGCAAACTCTTCAATCAAATATCGTCCGCTCTGCTTTACAAATTTATAAGATATCCCTTTAATGGCTTTTTGCAGATTGCTTTCAAATTTACCCTCAAAAAAACCTCTGTTTTTGCCCTTTAAAAAGATTTCCGCATAACGAATGCTAATCACTCTTTTCATATTCATATTC
>JBGVQH010000080.1:0-3464 GCA_045127475.1 Candidatus Scatosoma sp. | reverse complement strand
CACGTAACCTATCCAAAGTGTTTTTTGCCTGTAAATTTGCGGCAATCAGTTTCAGCTTCGCTTCCTCAGGGTTGGTATCGATGATACGCTTTGCCGCCTCCGTTTGCATGATGACCGTCGTCAGCGAATGCCCTGCCGTGTCGTGTATGTCTTTGGCAATCCGTTGCCGTTCCTCCAAAACCGAAACCTCGCGCACCGCTTCGTACGCCTTTTCTAGCTCCTTTTTACTCTCGTTCAGCTCTTTAAGCGTTTTATCTAAGCGCAAAAATTGACGGTAAAAAGCAAGCGCAACCTGCGCGACTAAGAAATGTGCCGTCAGCAGCACGAACGCACCGATAGATTCCTGCAGCAGCTCCCATAGGGGCATATCCAGCGCCTCGTGGGCAAGCATTCGCCCCGTATAAATCAGCGCGTATACAGGCACGCAGAGCACGTATATCCACACCACCGCCCTGCCACTTTGCGCCGTCGTATAAAATTCCGTCAAAACCAAAAGATACAGGATAAGCGCATACGTGCCGCTCGCCAAAAACACAAAGGCGCATGCCGACACCGCGTTTATCACGTAAAACACAACGGATAGTTTTTTATTTTTCACCACGAAGAGTTTCAACGCCTCGGAAATACTGAACACGGCGACGTTGATTTGCAACGGTAATACCCGCCACCAGCCCGTCGGAGAGAAGAAATCCTCAAAATGACTCAACAAAATCAGCGATTGCACAATGACGAGTAAAATGAAAACCAAGCATTTTCCAAAGCGTGCAAACTGCTGTTCGTTACGAACGTCGTATTTTGCAAACAACCGCTCGAAATAGGCGCGGATTTTACCATCTCCTCCCCGTTCCTTGCTTTGTTTTTTATTCATCTTCGACATGTCTGCCCCCTCTGCCGTCTTTTGCGTTACTTCTAATCCTTTACCAAATTTTGTACGGAAAATTTTTTTATAATTTCAACCAATCGGTTCGCCTTAAAATAGCTATACACGCCCTCTTTCGACGCAATAAAATGATCGCAGAGCATGACGTTGTGATAGCTGCATGCAATTTGACATTTTTCCGTCGTTTTATCGTCCGCATCCGATGGTAAAAACGACCCGTTTGGGTGATTGTGTACCAGCACCACCCCCGCCGGTTTAAACTCCAACAAAAGCTGCGTGAAAATTTCGGGGTCGAATTCCACTCTGTCCGCAACCCCGCGAGAAAAACTCTTGCTTGCAATCACGAATTTTTGCTCATCCAAAAAATAGGCGTCCATCACCTCGTACGGTTTATCGTCGTAGTTGGTTTTTAAATAGCTGATAAAGCGTTCCGTTTCAAATCTGCCGCGATACAAAGCGACTTCCTTGCTGTAATGCTTGTTGATAAGCTTGCCAAGGCTTGCGATAAAGCCCGCCATACCATTGCCTACGCCCTTGATTTTCACCAGCTGAGCATAGTCCGCTGAAAATACGCCCGGCACCGACCCAAATTCCGACAGCAAACGATGCGCAATATCGTTGGTGTTTCGACGCGGCATCGCCGTACACAACACCAATTCTAAATATTCGTGATCCTGTAAGCCGCCTTTGTCGATTTTTTCGCGCAAGCGGTCGCGGTGTCCGTCGTGTTCACCCATAACCTTTCTCCCTTGGTATATTCTGCAATTATTGTAACATACTTTTTCCCTTTTGTCAAAGCCTGCCTTAAAAAAATTTATTTTTTTAAGCAAACCCCGTTATTTTCTTTACCAAACGGTCGTTTTTGTGTATAATAAAAGAGTGCTTTCCCTTAAAATGGAAACTTAGGAGTATTTTTATGAAAGACAGCGTAACCGTTATGGAAAAATATTTTGACCAAATCGTGCAATCGACGGTGGAAATTCTGCAATTCGATTCCTCGTTAAAACCTGCTGTAGACGGGTGTCCGTTCGGCAAGGAAACCGCCGATTGCTTAGCGTATTTTTTAAACCTCGCGCAAAGTATGGGTTTTGAAACGCGCAACTACGACAATTACGTAGGCGAAGTCCTCTTCGGCGAGGGTAAGGATTTTGCCATTTTGGCGCATTTGGACGTCGTCCCTGCAGGGAGCGGCTGGAAATATCCCCCCTTTGGCGGCGTCATCAACGACGACCCCTCGGACGGCGGAGTGCTCGGCACGAAAATTTGGGGACGGGGCGCAATGGACGACAAAGCCCCCGCTATCGTTTGCCTGTATGCCTTAAAGGCATTAAAGGACGCTGGTATCACACCCAAACGCACCTTTAAGCTGATTGTCGGCTGCAACGAAGAAAGCGGTTGGAAATGTATCGAGCATTATAACAAAGTGGCGGTGATGCCCGAAGAGGGCTTTACCCCCGACGCGGACTTCCCCGCGATTTACGCCGAGAAAGGCATTTTACATTTTACCACCCGCTTTGCGATAAACGAGCCGCCTATGACCGCATGGAGCGCAGGCGAACGGGTAAATATGGTCTGCGACCGCACCTGTCTGACCTTGACAAGAAAGACTGCAGGCGGATTAATCGGATACGAAAATCGCGTGGAGGGAACTTCGTTTTCCTATGATAACACGACGAACGTCTTGACCGTAACAGGAAAATCCGCGCACGGTTCTACCCCCGAAAAGGGCGCGAATGCATTGGGCGCGGCACTCGCCTTTTTGGGCGGTATCAACGCCGATTGCAAACGCGCATACGATTTGCTGTTTGCCGATTGCACAGGTTTAAAAACTTTACAGGACGAAACGGGTCGCTTGACCATGTCCCCCGACGTTGCCCTTTTTGAGAACGGAATTTTGACGATCACGACGGACGTACGTTTCCCTGCAACCTTACCCCTTTCCGCTGTTACGGAAAAGTTAGATCAAAGCGGCGTACCTTACGAAATCATCAATTACCAAGCCCCTCTTTACAATGACCCCAACGGGACATTGTTGACGACCTTGATGAGCGTATATAACGAGGCGACAGGCAAAAACGAAAAGCCGATTGCCATCGGCGGCGGAACGTATGCCCGCGCTTTAAAATGTGGCTGCGCATTCGGTCCTGAGTTGCAGGGTGTAGAATCCACCATTCACCAAGCCAACGAATACGTTACCTTTGACGCGTTGCGCTTTATGAGCCAAGTGTATTATCAGGCAATTAAGGAAATCGCACAATAAAACGAAAATTGCGTAAAAAAAGCAGACCTGCACGGTCTGCTTTTTCGTTTATTCTTATTGATTATTCTGCAAAATAAGCGGTCAAGCCACCCACAACCAGCTCACAAAGTTCTGTTGAAAATTCCTTAAGGGGCTTTTTGCGGTCGGAATTAAACCACGAACGGTAGGACCAGAACAAGCCTGCAAGAACAAATTCAGCGGCAACGGTTACCTTTTCCGTTTCCAGCTCGTAGCTGCGTGCAAACGCCTTTTTTATCTTTTCCCCAAGGAAATCCGTCCAACGGCTAATCACGCGCGATTGCGAGCCCATGCGCATCAGCTGGG
>JBGVQH010000079.1:0-2128 GCA_045127475.1 Candidatus Scatosoma sp. | reverse complement strand
TGCCCGCGGTAAACGGCTCTGAAAAATTTCTTTTCAAAACGACCCTTTCCTGCGGCGGCACGCTCTATTCACAAAACGAGTGGAAGGTTTGGGTGTATCAAAAAGAAAGCAAAACCTCTTATCAAGATTTTATCGCTTATAACGACGGCGACGTAATGATTACAGATGACGTAAATAAAGCGTTTGAGGGGCTTGAAAAGGGCAAAAAAGTTTGCCTTGTGTATCGCGTCGACTGGACTCGCCACGTGGCAAATAAGGGGCAAAAACAGCCCGAATACGCATTCCGCGCGACATGGAACCGTTTCAAGCCCGTTATTTGGGATCGCGGAACGAATTACGGCGGTATTTGTGAAAAGGCTTTACTCGAAAAACACGGCTTTGCGACGGAGAAATATTACGACGTGAATTACAGTGTGCTGAGCGAAGATTGCGACAAGATTATTTTGGACGATTTCCCGATCGAGGTACACAATATTATTTCGGGGATCGATAAGAGCTGTCGCGACCGTTTCGACGCTTACAAGGGTAGCTTTAATCTGCCCGAGCTGATGTACGATCGGACGCTCCGTGATTTTTCCTATCTGTTCGATTTACAGGTGGGCAAAGGCAAGCTTTTGGTTTGGGGTTTGAACATGACGGGCTTGAACGAAAACGAACCCTCTACGGCGCGTATGGCAAAATGGATTTTGTCTTATATGCACAGCGACGATTTTGCATCGACGGCAGCCGTTTCGTTGGAAAAATTAAAAGAATATATGCGCACATGCGCGAAAATGCCCGTGAAAGAGCGTATGATGACGCAATTTTGGCAGTTGGACGACGCGCCCGTGGAAAGTCCGCAATTTTGGAAAGATTCCAGGGCATACTTGACAGAAAAGGAGTAATGAGTATGGATAAGAAAATCAAAGTGGTATTTTGCGGCAGCGGAAAACGTGCGAACGGGATTTCCGAGGCGATTGAAAAAATTACCGATTTTGAGGTGATCGGGGTGTGCGACCCTTATTTGGATAAAGCGGAAACGCTTGCCGACCGCTTGGAAAAGGAGCGCGGCTTGCGCCCTGCGGTATACACCGACCATATTGCGATGCTGGACGAATTGAAACCGGAGGCGGCGTTTGTCGTCGCAAACTGGGAAGAGCACGTCCGTATCGCGATCGACGCTATGAAACGCAAAATTGCGGTTGCGATGGAAGTGGGCGGCGCGTACGAGCTGGAAGAGTGCTTTGAGCTTGTAGAAGTATACGAGGAAACGAAAACACCGTTCTTCTTCTTGGAAAACTGCTGTTTTGGCAAGGACGAACTGTTGGCGACGGCGCTCGTCAGAAACGGCGTTTTTGGCGAAATCGTGTATTGCCACGGTATTTACGGGCACGATTTAAGAAACGAAGTTTCTTACGGGGATAAAACCCGTCATTACCGCTTGCGTAACTATATGCACCGTTGCGCGGAAAACTATCCCACGCACGAGCTTGGTCCTATCGCAAAAGTCTTGGGGATCAACCGCGGGAACAGAATGTTGCGTTTGAGCGCGCATGCAAGCAAAGCGCGCGGCTTGCACGAATACGTGCAGGACAAAGAGGAGCTTGCGTATCTGAAAGACGTGGAATTTAAGCAGGCGGATATCGTAGAAACGGTAATCACCTGTGAAAACGGAGAGCTGATTACGATCCGTTTGGATACGACTTTGCCCCGCTATTACGATCGCGAATTTACGGTGCGCGGCACGAAAGGTATGTATTCGCAGATGAACAACATGGTCTTTTTGGACGACGGTACGTACGACACGAAGGGCGATAGAATCGTGATCGACGGCAAGCGGAGCGAAAAGCCCTATCAATCGGCGGCGGCGAGCGAATGGTATTTAAACAGCGCGAAAAAGTACGAAGATCAGTACCTGCCCGAAATTTGGAAAGGGGTGACCTTGGACGTTTTGATGCAGGGGCACGGCGGTATGGATTATTTTGAATTCCTTTGCTTTGCCGATTGTTTGAAAAACGGCAAAGAAATGCCTTTGGACGTATATGACGCGGCGGCTTGGATGTGCGTGACCTGTTTGAGCGAACAGTCGATTAAGCAAAACGGCGCGCCGATTGAAATTCCCGATTTCACGAAAGGGAAATATAAGGAT
>JBGVQH010000078.1:0-3925 GCA_045127475.1 Candidatus Scatosoma sp. | reverse complement strand
CCCGCAAGCGCGCGAGCCGATTTCTCTCCACCACTCACTTTGTCCAACGCCGCGGGTAATGCCTGCACACCTTTTTCAAAAGCCTCTAAAGACAGCGGCTTTCCAACTTCGCCCGTCGAGGCGATTAAAACGTCTTCTTTGCGAATGATAAAGCGTTTTTCCACAAAAGAACAAACCTTATCCGCAAGCTTTTCTCCGTCCTCTAAAAACAGATTGGCAACGCCACCGTTCATCACGATTGCGCGCGCATATCCATCGCTTAAATGCTTTTTCGATATTTTGCTCGGCGCGCCGATTTCGCCGTCGGCATACACCGCCGCAGCGACGCAGCGGCAATCCGCCAAAAGTAAAGCGAGGTCCTCCCCTTGTTCGCGGATGCCACAACCGCAAGCCCCTGCTAAAAATCCCTCGGGCGCGCAAATTCCGCCTGCAATCTTCGTTAAATTTCTGTTAACGCCGTTCTTTCTCATACTTTTTATTCTTCAAACCAAAGCTGTGATTGTGTAACCAAATCCCCGTTATCGTTAAATCCGTGCGCCAAATAGCTGCCGTCTTCCTGCTTTTTGCGATAAAAACAAAGCGTTTCGTTCTCTTTTACCTGCTTTACGTAAGCAATCATAAACCGTTTTAATTGCAGCCGCGACAACTCGTCGATAGAAAAACAATTTAAGCAATAATCGGCATACCGCGTATTGTTGACGTGCATGTTGTGGTCGCATTCGGAGTTCGCTATCGTAAGCGCAAATTTCAATTCCCCCTCTTCAGGCTTAAAGGATGGGATTTTCCACCGCACCCCCTCAAACAATTTCGTCGTGTTATAGGTGGAATAGTCCTGATTGTCTATTACGTCCGATTTTAATAATTTCGCCGTTTCCATATCAATCAAACACCAACGGGAGCTGGCGTTTACACAGAGCGCACCGTTGCCTGAGAATATTTGATATTCCCTACCGAAAACAACGTGCGAGGGCGGCGTGGGCCACGTTTTAATACGAATGGTATCCCCCAGCTTGACAGGTTGTAAAAACTCGCAACAGATATTCGACAGCACAAACGCATACCCGCGCGGTTTTACGTATGCATACCCAAACCCAAGCTCGTCAGCGCTGCCGCAAGCCACTTCTTCTAAATAGGCAAAAGCCGCCGACGTTTTCAATTCGTCCTTGAAATCCACGTCGCAGTATTTAATTAAAAAATCCTGATTATACTCGTATTTTTCCATAGCTCTTACAGTATACCGCATTTGGTTAAAAATGTCAATGTCTACGGTGTGAAAATTTTGAAAAAACGCCCCTATTTTCTATATTTTTATCTGTAATATATTGACAAAATTCACTCTTTGTGATATAATACTATTCGTAGGATATAAATACGGTAAAACCCTTGAACTTTCAAGGATTTATTAAGATTTAAAACGGATAGTATATCTGACAAAATACCACTCTGTCTGACAGAATTACACAGGAGAAAAACCATGAGTAAAGACGACGTGCTCACCCAAAGCGAGGGTATTACTGGCGGCGAAGAAAAACAACAAAGCATTAGCGCTGATTTAATCCGCGGGCATATTAACACCATAATTTTGCGCAGCCTCTACGACGGAGATAAATACGGCTACGAAATTATCAGCGAGATTGAAAAGAAAAGCGGCGGATTGTATTCCTTAAAACAGCCCACCCTTTATAGCGCGCTGAACCGTTTGGAAAACTCGAATTACGTTACCTCCTATTTCGGGGAATTTTCCAACGGCGGCAGAAGAAAATATTTCTCCCTCACCGACCTGGGCAAACAGGTAACCGAGGACAATCTTTCCGCGTGGGAATATTCTCGTACGATTATCGATAGCTTGATTTCCGACGGCGACGCCCATTATGATTTTTCGTTTATCACCGAAAAACAACGGGAACTGGACGAATTAAAACGCACTCTTGCTGCACGCGAAGACGCTTTGGCGGAAGAAAAGAAAGCCCTTTCTAATCTCCGCAACGAACTGCAACGCGAACGCACTCTGTTGGCAACGCAAAGCGCCACCCTCTCCTCTCAAAAATCTGATTTTACCGAATTGCGCGACCGTGTGGAAATGCAAACGCGGGAATTGGAAGAAAAGGAACAGATTTTAAGCGAAAAACAAGGTGAGTTGACCGCAAAAGAACTTGCTTTACAGGAAAAAGAACAGGAAATTGAAAGCGCAAAAGCCGAAATCCTTGTCCGCGACCAAGAAATCGCCACCTTGAAAAATCTGTTGGAAGAACAACAACGGGCGTTTGCGGCCGCGGAAAAGAATTATAACGATACCAAAGCTCTGTACGATACGCAAGCAGAAGAGTTGGTGTTGGCACAAAAGCGCCTCTCCACTCTGCTTGAACAAAATACGTTGTTACAAGCGGAAATTGACGAGCTGGAAGACAAGCTGACCGCTGCCGCAAATCAGCAAGCAACCGCAAGCGCCGAAGAATTAGACGCGGCAAAAGCGGAAATCGCCGAATTGCAGGCAGAACTTGAGGATAAGCGCACCGTAATCGCCTCGTTAAACACCGCGATTGCCACACAGGAAAACTCCATAGCTCTGTTAAAGAGCGATTATGAAAACAAGAATAACGAGCTTTTGACCGCTGAACGGGCGGAGCTTGAAAACCAACTCCAAATCTTAGAGGTGGAAAGAAACACCCTCCGCATAGACAACGAGGCGTTAGAACAGGCAAAAGCCGCTTTGGAAGAAGAAAAAGCGAAATTGCAAGCACTGAAAGACACTTTGCAGTTGGATCGGGAAGATATCGACCGTATACGCTACGAATTAACACAACAGGAATACGCTTTAGAAGACAAACGCAGATCTTTACAGGACAAGCAAACGGAGGCTAGCGCGTCGTCGGAAGACGTACAGCGTAAATACGCCGACCTGCAAACCCGCGAGGACGAGCTGTATAAAAATAACAAGAAATTACAAGATGAACAGTTGATTTTACAACAACAGCAAAAGGAATTGACTGCACGGCAATCCATTTACACCCAACAGCAGTTGGATTTTGTTGCCCGTAAAAACGCCTTGACGGCACAGCTGTTCGATTTTGAAGAAAAGCTTGCAGAATACAATCGACAGGTTAAGGTGTATAACGAGAATTTAGAGGCTTTGGAAAGCGCTCGGCTTTCCTTGCAAAGCGACAAGCAAAATCATGAAGAAGAAAAGCGGGCTTTCGCAAAACAGGTCAGCGATTTCAATGCGGAAAAAGAAAGCTTTGCCCAAGAACGCCTTGCCGCACAAAGAACTGCCATGGATAACGAAAGCGGTTTACAAGCGCGCTTAGCGGAACTGAAAGAACGGGAAAAGAATTTGGCTTTGCGCGAAAACGCTTTCGCCGCACAAGCGCAAACACAAGCGCACATGCAACAAAATGCTATGGGCGTGAGCGAGAATACTCCGTTTAACCCTGCATATGGTTACGCAAGTCTGCAAGATCGGGCGCAAAACGACGGTATCCGTTTGCAAACGGCTGGCGGCATACGCCACCCCTACGGATACAATACTTCGGCGCAATCAGCGCAACCCTACCCTACCCCTCCGCAAGCGGCAACTACGCACCGCAACGCTTTCTATAATTTGGGCTTGACCTTCTTCAAATCGGCGTTTATCGTGCTGTGTATCGTCGCCTTTGAAACGTTGGCGGTATTCTTCCTAAAAGATAGATTAAACACCAAGGCAATCTATTACGCAACCGCCTTTGCGGCGATCGGGTTTATCACCTTTGTAGCGGCGGCAATTTTGTACGCAAGCCACTATAAACCACGCGTAAAACGGAAAAAGAACCCCTCCTACGTCTTGACGTCCGTAATCGTGTTCGTTATCGCAACAATCGCCGTTATGATGATTGCCGTATATTTTAAGGCGGACGTGCTTTCGAACTCAGCCGACCTACTTTCGTACGTA
>JBGVQH010000077.1:0-2662 GCA_045127475.1 Candidatus Scatosoma sp. | reverse complement strand
CGGCGCACAGTTGTTGGTAACGTGCGCATACGGGCAAATTTTGACGCAGGCGGTTTTGGACGCATTTCCTATGGGTGTTTGGAATATTCACGCGGGGCTTTTGCCCAAATACCGCGGCGCATCCCCGATACAAAGCTGTATTGTAAACGGCGAAAAAACAACGGGCGTTTCCATTATGAAAACGGAACTGGGCTTGGATAGCGGCGACGTGCTGTGCGTGGAAAAAACGCCGATTTCCGAAACGGAAACCTATGGCGAATTGTCCGAGCGGCTTTCTGTGCTTGGCGCGAAATTGATTGTAGAAAGTTTAAAGAAAATTCGGAGTGGAACATACAAATTGACGCCGCAGCCAAAAGACGGCGTGCAGGTGGTGCGCAAGATAAATAAAGAACACGCAAAAATCGATTTTAATCGCCCTGTAAACGAGATTATTAACCTCGTTCGGGGAATGAATCCCGCGCCCGTTGCATACGCGATTTTGGGCGAAAACAAGCTGAATATTTACCGCGCGGAACGGGCGGTTTTGACGGACGAAGAACAGGCGGTTGCAGCGACGGCGGCAATCGGCGAAGTGCTTTCCGATAGACCTAAGCGCGGCTTGCTAGTAAAATGCGCGGACGGCGTTATCAAGCTGACGGAAGTGCAGTTTTCGGGCGGTAAGCGCATGTCGGGAGGGGACGTTCTCAACGGCAGAAAGGTGCAAAAAGGGCAGGTGTTTACATGCTGACGAACCCCGTTTACGACCCCTTTCAAATTCTGACGAAAATCTATTCGGACGGAGCACACGTAAAGCAGGCAATCGCGGACACGTACATTGAAGAACAATACCGTTCGCGTACGGTGAAAATCGTGTATGGCGTGTTGGAAAACGACGGTTATTTTGACCAGTGTATCCGTTTTTATGCGCCCAAAGCGCCCAAGCTTGCCGTGCGCACGATTTTAAAAATTTCGCTGTATATGCTCCTGTTTATGGACAAGAAACGGTATATGATTACCGATTGCGCGGTAGATTTGTGTAAAAAACTTGGTAAGAGCGGCGTCAGCGGCTTTGTCAATGCGTTCCTGCGCAGATTTGATAAAGCGGCGGTGGAGAACGCCCTGCCGAAGGGTTTGCAGGGCAGAGCGATAGCCCTTTCCTATCCGTATTTCGCTTTTGAAATGTTGCAAAAGGAATACGGCGACAGAGCGGAAAAAATTGCGGCGGCAAAAAGTGCGGGTGTGTCCGTGCGCTTTGTAAAAAACGCCGAAAAATATTTGGAGAAACCGCACATTCAAACGCCGTTTGACGGCAATTATCTCTTTGAAAATTTTGTGCGCGACGAGGGGTTTGAGAACGGGGAATACACCTTTCAATCGGTGGGCAGTATCGCCATTTGTGACTGTGTAACCCCGTGTGAAAAGCTTTTGGATTGTTGTGCCGCGCCTGGTGGAAAATCGGTGCTGTTGGCGGCAAAATGCGGACAAGTTACTTCCTTTGAATTGCACGCGCACCGTGTGGAATTGATTTCGCAATACAAACGCCGTATGGGCGTGGAAAATATTACGGAATTGCAAAAGGATAGCTCCGTTTTCGATAAGGAATACGAAGAAAAATTCGACGCGGTTTTGTGCGACGCGCCCTGTTCGGGGTACGGTACAATCAGTGAAAACCCCGACATCAAGCTGTTTAGAAAAAAGGAAGATTTTGCCGCGCTTGCCAAGGCGCAATCGGCGATTTTGGACACCGTTTGCCGATACGTTAAAAGGGGCGGCGCGCTGTATTATTCCACCTGTTCCCTCTTTGCGTGCGAAAACGACGACACGGTGGCGGCGTTTTTAAAGAATCACCCCGAATTTACGGTGGAAACGTTAGACAGTCCCTTAGCGCACGATAAGAAAAAATACGGGTTGCAATTTTTGCCCGATACTGCCTACGGCGCAGGATTTTACGTTTGTAAATTGACGAAAACATTATGAAAAAAATTCTACAAGATTTAACCTATGCCGAGTTGGAAGAGCTGGTGCTTTCGCTCGGCGAAAAAAAATTCCGAGCAAAACAGCTGTACGAGGGGCTGATGCAGGGCAAGGCAATCGACGAGATTACTTCCCTTTCCAAGGCCTTGAAAGCACGGCTTTGCGAGGAATACGAAAACGCGCCCGTCAAGATAAAGGAAGTGTTTTATTCTTCGGACGGTACGGAAAAATACCTGTTTGAATACGCGGACGGTAACCTTGTCGAGGGTGTTTTGATGAAATACAAATACGGCTATACGCAATGCGTTTCCACGCAGGTAGGCTGTCGTATGGGTTGTAAATTTTGCGCCTCGACTTTGGGTGGCTTGGTGCGTAATTTGACGGCTGGCGAGATTTTGTCGCAGATTTTGGTGGTCAACGCTCTGCATAAAAACGACGTTGTCGGGCAGGGCAAAGAGGCGCGCGCCGTTACCAACGTCGTGCTGATGGGCAGCGGCGAGCCGTTGGATAATTATGACGAGGTTTTGCGGTTTTTGCGTAACGTTACGGCTGAGGGCGGTTTGTGCATCAGCGCGCGGAATATTTCCCTTTCGACCTGCGGAATCGTGCCCAAAATGTACCGTTTGGCGGACGAGGGGATTTCCTTAAATCTTACCGTTTCTCTGCACGCGACCGACGACGAAACGCGCGTAAGGACAATGCCCGTCGC